>NZ_JBOKRY010000012.1:0-75593 GCF_051972595.1 Simiaoa sp.
AGTCATGACACAAGAAAAGCTCCCTCACAGGAAGGAGCTTTGTCTACAGTCTGAAGGCAGGTCATTAAGACCTGTCTTTTTATATCTCCGGATACTGGATCATGTCCAGGATCGGCGTCCGCATTATGTACTGATAAGCTTCAAAAATTTTCTCCGCAGGCACGTCTTTGGTAGAAGAGAGCCAAAGCTTCAGGATCTCGATCAATAATAGGGCATTATAATGCGCCAGCGATTGCGGAGTGATCAGATCGCAGGGCATTTTCTTCATGGGATGTCTGGATAGAATACAGAAAAAAGTCTCTTCGCAGTAATGGGCAAAAAATTCTCCGAAGCTGTTCTGACCTGTGATCTCAAAAAGCCTGCGGTAATATTCCTTATTTTTCTCAAAGCAGATAAACATCAGCTTAATGGCTTCGTGTTCCATGTCATTTTCAATCATGACTTCGACCTTGCTGCCGATATCCCGGTCAAACAAGAACTCGATCACTTCGTATTTATCCTGAAAATAATTATAGAAAGTCGGGCGGATCACATGAGCACCATCCGTGATCATTTTAATGGATATCTTCTGAAAAGGCACGGTAAGCACAAGTGTCCGAAAGCTGTCTGCCAATAATTCCTTTGTCTTCATCACATGACTCCTTTTCCCATAAAAAGAACCAAGATAGAGATATTATAAACAAAAAATAGCCGTTTCTCAACCCAAAACGACAAAAGCTCATTCCACCGACTTACAGTCACCGGAATCCGTGGAGCATCTGTGTGGAAAATGTGCGGAGTATGCAAAAAACTGGGATGTGCGGGCACAGGAGCTGTGGCAGAAGGATCGGAACAATAAATAATAGTTCTTTTACAAAAGTTTATATTTAGTTAATTGCTTTTTGCTTTTCGGCAGACCATAATGTAGCTAATATTCAGAGTCGGCTTCGCGAACGAGTCTCTGAAAGACTAGGATAATGTATCCCCTGCATGGTGGCGGACGAAAGGTGGCACTTCATGAAAGAGAAGTTACAGCGTTTCATGTGGGGGCGTTATGGCAATGACCGCTTCAATCAGTTTCTGCTGATTGTGGCTTTGGTCTGCCTGGCGCTCTCTTTTTTTGGTCTGAGAATATTTTATGTGTTGGCTCTTGCCCTGCTGGTTTATGTCTATTACCGGATGTTTTCCAGAAATATGAGCAAGAGAAGCGCGGAGAACCAATGGTATCTCAAAAAAGAAATGAAGGTGCGCAGCTGGTGGCAGCGCCGGAAGCAGTTATTTGCCGGACGCAGGGATTATAAGATCTTTAAATGTCCCAAATGCGGACAGAAGCTCCGGGTGCCCAGACACAAAGGAAAGATTGCGATCCACTGCAGAAAATGCGGAGAGGAATTTATCCGCAAGACCTGACAGGACAGGCAGGATTACAAATGGAAAATAAGTAAAACCGGGAAATAAGAAAGGATGGTGAGTCAGATGTTCGGATATATTGTGGTCAATCAGTCGGAGATGAAATTCAAGGAGTATGATGTGTATCGATCCTATTACTGTGGATTATGCCAGAGCCTGAAGGAGCGCTACGGTGTGCTGGGGCAGCTTTCCCTGAATTACGATATGACCTTTATCCTGATGCTGCTTACCGGCTTATATGAACCAAAGGAGCAGGAGAATCAGTGCAGATGCGTGGCACATCCTCTGGAAAAGCATGCCACGAGAAGAAATCTGTTCACGGATTACGTGGCGGATATGACGGTGCTTTTTGCCTGCTATAAGGCGGAGGATGACTGGGAGGACGAAAACAGCCTGCGAGGATTGGCGTACAGCCATCTCCTGGAGAGAAAAATCCATAAAAAGCCTTTGCTGTATGGAGAAAAAGTGAAAAACATCGCACTGGCAATGCAGGATTTTGCAGATGCGGAAAAGCAGGGAAATGCGGACATCGATACCATGGCAGGACTGTTTGGAAAAGTTATGGCGCAGATCGTATCCTGCCGCGAGGATGAATGGAAGGATAATCTGGCGAGACTGGGATTTTTCCTCGGAAAATTTATCTACCTGCTGGATGCCTACGAGGATGTTGAACAGGATATCAAAAAAGGAACCTACAATCCGCTAAAGAAACGTTATGCGGAGCCCGGCTTCGAGGAGGAATGCAGACAGATCCTGACTATGATGATGTCAGAGTGCTGTAAGGAATTCGAACAGCTTCCTATATTACAAAATGTGGATATTTTGCGGAATATTCTGTATTCCGGTGTATGGTGCCGCTATGAGATCGTGCGGAAAAAACGGGAAAAAGACAATGCAAAAGAGGTAACGGAAAATGAATTATGATCCGTATAGTGTCCTGGGGGTGAGCAGAGATGCTTCCGAGGAAGAAATCAAAAAAGCATATAAGACCCTGAGCAGAAAATATCATCCCGATGCCAATATCAATAATCCCAACAAGGATCAGGCGGAAGAAAAGTTCAAGGAGATACAGGCAGCCTATCAGCAGATCATGAAGGAACGAACAGAAGGTTACAGCTACGGCGGTGGATATGGCAGCCGCGGAAGCAGCTATGATCAGAGACAGAGTTATGGCGGCTTCGGTCAGGACTTTGGGGACTTCTGGCAGCAGGCCGGATGGCAGCAGCAGACTTCCGGATATGAGGAAGAGCCCAGACTGCGGGCAGCCGGCAATTACATCAGAAACGGTTATTACAGAGAGGCAAGAAATACCCTGGACGGCATGGGGGAGCATGAAAAGACTGCCAGATGGTACTATTACAGTGCCATGGCTCATATGGGACTGGGAAACAATGTGGCAGCTTTGGAGCATGCAGGAAAAGCAGCGTCACTGGAACCGCAGAATATGGAATACCAGATGCTGCTGCAGAGACTTCAGAGCGGCGGACAATGGTATGAGAGCAGACAGGCTGCGTATGGCTATCCCAATATGAGTGGGAATGACCTGTGCCTGAAAATCTGCCTGGCGAACCTGTTCTGCAATCTGTGCTGCGGTGGTGGCGGTCTGTGCTTCGGAGGGTATGGTGGAAGAGGAATGTTTTAAAAAAGGTACTTGCTTTTTCTAGGTTTCCTCACTATAATAAATATACAAGATGTAGATGCGAAATGAATTTTAAAGCACAAAATCTAGTAATATACTATGATTTGCGTAGAGAGTCGTGTCGGGAACTTGCTTCCGATGCGGCTTTTCTTTCGGCTTATGCAGAAATTCGCATCTCGATGGGAATGATATAAAGTGAGGGAACAGCAATGAAGATTCAGAAGAGAGACGGCAGAGTAGTGCCTTATGAAGAGGACAAGATCCGGGAAGCGATCCATAAGGCGAACAACGAAGTGGAGGAGCGGTATCGTGCCAGCGAGGGATTGATTGAAGAGATCCTGGAGGATGTGCAGCAAGAGGGTAAACAGACCCAGACCGTGGAGCATATTCAGGATATGATCGAGGAACATCTGGTAGAGCACAACAAATATACCTTGGCGAAGAAGTATATTGTATACCGTTACCAGAGAAGTCTGCTCCGCAAATCCAACACCACGGATGAATCCATTTTAAAACTGATCCGGAATGAGAATAAGGAACTGGCGGAGGAAAATTCCAATAAAAATACCCGCCTGGCATCCACACAGAGAGACTATATTGCAGGCGAAGTGTCCCGCGATGTTACCAGACGTCTGCTTCTGCCGGAGCATATTGCTATGGCACATGATAACGGTGTGCTGCATTTCCATGATGCGGATTATTTTATCCAGCCGATCTTCAACTGCTGTCTGATCAATATCAAGGACATGTTGGACAACGGTACTTCCATCAATGGCAAAATGATCGAATCGCCCAAGAGCTTCCAGGTGGCATGTACCGTGACCACCCAGATCATCGCAGCCGTAGCCAGCAACCAGTACGGCGGACAGAGCGTCAATATCAAGCATCTGGGAAAATATCTGCGTAAGAGCAGGGAAAAATTTGCAAAACAGCTGGAGGACGAGTTCGGAGATACCCTGGATCAGGCAGCCAAGGATAAGATCGTACAGATGCGCCTGCACGATGAATTAAAATCCGGTGTGCAGACCATCCAGTACCAGATCAATACCTTGATGACCACCAACGGACAGTCTCCTTTCGTGACATTGTTTTTGCATATTGATGAGAACGATGAATATGTGGAAGAGACCGTACAGATCATTATGGAGATCCTGCGTCAGCGCATCGAGGGAACCAAGAATGAAAAGGGTGTCTATGTGACTCCCGCTTTCCCGAAGTTAGTCTATGTGCTGGATGAAAATAACTGCTTAAAGGGCGGAAAATACGACTATGTGACCAAGCTGGCCGCACAGTGCTCCGCTAAGAGAATGTACCCCGACTATATCTCTGCCAAGAAGATGCGTGAGAACTACGAGGGCAATGTATTTTCCTGCATGGGCTGCCGCTCTTTCCTGTCTCCATGGAAGGATGAAAACGGAGAGTACAAGTGGGAAGGTCGTTTTAATCAGGGCGTTGTCAGCATCAACCTGCCCCAGATCGGTATCCTGGCAAAAGGAAACGAGGAGAAGTTCTGGAAACTGTTGGACGAGCGTCTGGAGTTGTGTTATGAAGCACTGATGTGCCGCCATAAGGCACTGGAGGGTGTGGTATCCGATGTGAGCCCCATCCACTGGCAGTACGGCGCCATTGCCCGCCTGAAGAAGGGTGAGACCATCGATAAATACCTGCATAACGGTTATTCCACCATGTCTCTGGGATATATCGGATTGTATGAGACGACCTATCTGATGAAGGGATGCAGCCAGACCGTGGAGCCCGGCAAGGAATTCGCCCTGCGCATTATGGATTATATGAAGGATCGCTGCGCAAAATGGAAAGAGGAGACCGGCATTGCTTTCAGCCTCTACGGAACTCCCGCAGAGACACTTTGCTACCGTTTTGCAAGGATCGACCGTGAAAAATACGGTGATATTTCCAATGTCACCGATAAAGGATACTATACAAATTCTTATCATGTGGATGTACGGGAGAAAATCGACGCATTTACAAAATTTAAGATTGAGAGTGAGTTCCAGAATAAGTCTTTGGGCGGAGCTATCTCTTATGTGGAAGTGCCGAACCTGACCAATAATGTGGAAGCCATCGAGGAAGTGATCCGCTTCATCTATGACAATATCCAGTACGGAGAGTTCAATACCAAATCCGATTATTGCCAGGTATGTGGCTATGATGGTGAGATCATGATCAATGATAACATGGAGTGGGAATGTCCCCAGTGTCATAACAAGGATCATGCGAAGATGAATGTCACCAGAAGAACCTGCGGCTATCTGGGAGAGAACTTCTGGAATGCCGGCAAGACCAAGGAGATCAAGGCAAGAGTTCTTCATCTGTAATGTGCAGATAGTAAAAGGGAAGGAAATGTCCTATGAATTATGCAACGATCAAGAAAACAGATGTGGCAAACGGCCCCGGAGTCCGGGTATCATTGTTCGTCAGCGGCTGTACCCATCATTGCAAGGGATGCTTTAACAGCGAAGCCTGGGATTTTCATTACGGACAGGCATACACAGAGGAAACAGAGAAAGAAATTCTGCTGGCACTGGCCCCGGACTATATCCGGGGCTTGAGCTTACTGGGAGGGGAACCCATGGAGCCTGAGAACAGAGGAACCGTACTTTCTCTGGTGAAGAAAGTAAGAGAGCGATATCCGCAGAAGACCATCTGGTGCTATACGGGATATCATTTTGACAGGGATCTGCTTCGTTGGATGGAAGAAGGGGATCCGGTGATCACAGAACTTCTGCCGCTTTTGGATGTGATTGTGGATGGAGAATTTATCGAGGAGAGGAAGAATCTGCGGCTGGCCTTCCGGGGATCGGAGAATCAGAGAATCCTGGATGTGCAGTTGTCTTTAAAAGAAAAATGTGGTAAACTCTTAGCTATATAGAGGATATGGGACGAATGGGGATAACGTTCCAGCACAAGGGAAATAAAGCATGAGGGAGTAAAATTAAGTATGGAGAGTTTTCTGGATACGATATGGAATAGAAACCTCTATATTGGTATTCCGTTGGGAGCTTTTTGCTGCTCCCTTTTTCTGCTGTTCTGTTTTTTCAATACCATGAGGAACCGGACAATCCGCGGTCTTCGGCTGGTGCTGACCGCCTGCCTGATCTGGACGGGCAGTGTGAGCCTTATGAGACTTGGGATATTTCCCGGAATTACTTTCTGGCATAATTTCGCCCTGCTTGGTCTTTTGATGATCCCGATGTTCATGTATGTGTTTCTGTTTGGATTTTTGGAGATTACGGAGCATGATGCCCTGATCTACATTTATGGTGTGCTGACGCTGGCACTGGTGTTGGGAAATGCAAGGAGTGGTACTATCCTGCCGGCACCGGAGCTTGTGAACCGCGCGGATGGCACCTGTGTTTATGTGTATCATGCAACTGTCGGAACCGGTGTTCTCACAGCCATGGAGATCGCAGTAATGATCTATGCCACTTATCTTGCACATTGTAAGATAGGAGACAATAAGGAGCTGCGTAAAAAGCTGTTTCCCCTGCTGCTTGGAACGGTGTTTATTCTGGGAGGAAATATGCTCTGCATGCTGCCCGGAAGTGTATTCCCTTTCGATATGCTGGGCAGTGTGGGGATGGCAATATGCATGGTATATATCATGTACAAGCAGTATCTGTTTGATTTTTCGTATCGGGCAACGGTAGGTGCGGTGTATTTTCTGGCAGTGATCGTGGCGGCAATTCCGGTGGTGATCCTGTCTTATAATCTGGAAATCGTGACAGGCAGCCTTGGACAGACAGCAGTGCAGAGGCTGATCTTATGCATTACCCTGCAGTCGGGATGGACCGTACTTGTTATCCTTTTCGCCAGGAAGCAGCTGGAGAATATTCTATATCAGAAGCAGAAGCATATGTTGGAGGGAATCCGACAATTTCAGGACAGGGCGGCATCCATTCTGAGCCGCAGAGAGCTGTTTGCTACACTGCATGATATTCTGGGCGATGCGATCCCCGGATGTGAAGCCAGGATCTTCGAGAAGAATTCGAATGGAGAAGGGTATCACGAAGCGGTACAGAGCGGACATATTCCATTAAGTAAGGAAGAAGCAGCCGGGATCTGTGACCTGGTGAAACAGGATAATATCCCGGAGCGGACAGTGATCGCAACCTTAAGATATGATAATCAGATCTGCGGGTTTATCTATATGGAGCGGATGCGGGCAAATAAGCTCAATTATCAGGAAGTGGACTGCATAAGACAATTGGCGAACATTGCATCCGGAAGCCTGAAAAATATTGATGCCTATGAAAGAGTATATCAGGTATCTATTCACGATGAACTGACAGGCCTGTACAACCGCACCTATTGCAACAGATGTCTGCAAAAGGAGGACGCTCTCGGAGATGCGAGAGGCTTCCTGTATATGGATATGGACAATTTTAAATTGTATAATGATCTGTACGGAGAGCAGACCGGAGACCGGATCTTAAAATGGTGTGCGAAGAAATTGCAGGAAAATGCGGAGCACGGCAAAGTATTCCGCGTAGGCTCCAATGAATTCCTGATTTCTGTGCCGGAGACTGGCAGTAAGACACTGGTGGCACTGGCGGAAATGCTGACCCGTGCAGTACAGGAGAATGGCGTGGACAAACCACAGGTCATGCAGCCGATTACCTTCAGTGTCGGTGTGGCATGGCATCCCGGACTGGCGTCGGATGCACCGGATCTTTTTCAAAAGGCGAAGCAGGCAGCTTTTTATGCAAAGCAAAACGGCAAGAACCGGATCCAGGTATATGAAGGAAATATTGACGCGGAGCGCAGGAATAAAGAGACCGGATATGAACAGGTGGCACCTACGGTGTATGCACTGGTGGCTGCCATCGACGCGAAGGATTCCTTTACCTTCCAGCATTCCACGAATGTATCTCAGTATGCAGTGCTGCTGGCACAGAAGCTGGGACTGCCGGGGGATGATATCCATACGGTAAAGGTGGCTGGATTATTACATGATATCGGTAAGATCGGAATTCCTGAGAGCATCCTGAAAAAGGCGGGAAAGCTTACGAATGAAGAATATGAGATCATGAAGAGCCATGTGCAAAAGTCCATCGAGATGATCCACTATCTTCCGAATATGAACTATGTGATCCCGGCGGTTGTGTCACACCACGAGAGATATGACGGCAAGGGATATCCCAGGGGCCTGAAGGGAGAAGGGATTCCTTTCCTGGGAAGAATTCTGGCGGTGTGTGACAGCTTTGATGCCATGATCTCCAAGAGAGCTTACAAGGAAGCACTCAGTGTGGAATATGCTATGGGAGAACTGGAGAAAAATAAGGGAACCCAGTTCGATCCGAAGGTGGCGGATGCATTTATTGAACTGATCAAAGAAGGAAAAGTTCCATTGTAAAAAAGAGGCACCGGAGGGTGCCTCTTTTCAAAAGGGGAGGATTAAGTATTATCGTATCTTCCGTAGGATCAAAGGAGGGGGTCCGATGATAGTAGTAGTCTGCCCGGGATCCGCCTCCGTTATACATCTGAGATTGATATTTTTTTGTTGTTTTTGAAGTGAAGATGTTATATACTATGATTAATCATTCGGTCAATAGGTGAACTGCCTGACTGCTTGTAGGCTGGGCAGTTTATCTATTGAGCGGATAAATCGTATGATTAAATATATAATTATTATGTAAGGATGGTATTACAATTATGAATTTAATGGAACAATGGAGATCAGTAGCATATAATGAGGCAACCGGTAAGGAGAAGCTGCAGCAACTTTGGGCAGCTTATTTTCAGGAGGAGAAGGAGATCTACGCACAGCTTCTGAAGAACCCCGATGAAGTAGTAAAGGGTACGGTGAAGGAACTGGCTGACAAGTTCAAAGTATCCCTGATGACCATGACCGGATTCCTGGATGGCATCAACGACAGCCTGGTAGAGAAGAACCCTCTCGATGATCTGGAAGAGGATACAGAGGTAAACTTAGGATTTGATAAGGCTCTTCTGTACAAGAACATGGTAGCGGCAGAGGCTGACTGGCTGTACAATCTGGAAGAGTGGAACGCTATTTTCGATGAAGAGACCCGTAAGGAACTCTACAAAGAGCAGAAATCTTCCACTACGATTGTGAAGGAGCAGAAGGTTTATCCCAACGACCCCTGTCCTTGCGGAAGCGGCAAGAAGTATAAAAAGTGCTGCGGCAGAAAGTAAATTGAACACAAAGGGGGTTTTCCGCAGGTTTGCAGAGAGCCCCTTTTTCGTTATAGGAGTTTTAGGAAAGGAAGGGTTACATATGAAAATGTTAAAAGAATTGAAATGGGAAGCAATTCTTACCGGTGTGCTGTATATTCTCTTAGGAATCGTAGCACTGGTGATCCCGGAGACCATGCAGAAGACACTGGGGTATCTGATCGGTATCGTACTGATCGTGGCAGGTCTCATTTCTATCATCTGCTATCTGCTCAGAGATGCCAGAGAGAACTATTATCACAATGAGTTTGTATTCGGTATTCTCGGAATCGTGTTGGGAGCAGTAGTCCTGTACAAGGTAGAGATCGTCATCTCCCTGATTCCCTTTATTCTGGGAGTACTGGTTCTGTGTAGCGGATGCAGCAAACTGCAGGATGCCATTGACCTGAAAAGACTGGGTTACAGCAGCTGGCTGGGACTTCTTATTGTGGCGGCAATCAACATCATTCTCGGAGTGGTACTGATCTACAATCCGTTCAAAGCAGCGATTCTGTTGTTCCGTGTTCTGGGAGTGGTACTGATCCTCAGTGGTGTCGGCGACTGCTTTTCCACTATCTATTTTGCGGAGAAATTACGCAGATTCAAACAGGAACAGGAAGCAGTGGAAGGCACTTATGAAGAGATAACTTCTGAAAAATAAACAGCATACAAGAAGAAAAACTGGCAGGAGGAACATTGTGAACATTGCATCTTTTTTGTCTCCGAAGGAAGAAGTTACTTTTCTTCGGGACGATATGACCATCAGGCAGGGGCTGGAGAAGATGAAACGCTACGGCTACACGGCGGTACCGGTGATCGATGCCGAGGACAGGTATGTGGGCGTAGTCAGTGAGGGAGATTTTCTGTGGAATATCTTAAGCCACAACAGTGAACTGGACAGCATTACCATGAAAAGTCTGGAGAAGCTGTCGATAAGGGATATCATCCAGAGCGGCAAGATCCGTCCGGTATGTATCGATACGAATATGGAAGAACTGCTGGGACAGGCGCAGATGCAGAACTTTGTACCGGTGATCGATGACAGAAATGTATTCATCGGAATTATTACCCGAAGCGAGATCATCAAATATTTTATTAAAAAACAGATTGAAGTAGCAGAAAAGCAGCTATAAATTCGTTAAATAAGAGAAAGGTGTGTAGAATCATGAAAAAGTTGGAAGAATATGTAAAGAGCATTCCCGATTTCCCGGAGAAGGGTATCATTTTCCGTGATGTCACAAGTGTACTGCAGGATGCGGACGGACTGCATCTGGCGATCGATACCATGCAGGAGAAGATCAAGGATCTGGATTATGATGTGGTAGTAGGTCCTGAGTCCCGCGGATTTATCTTCGGAACACCGATCGCATACAATAATCATAAGCCCTTTGTATTGATCCGCAAAAAGGGAAAGCTTCCCAGAGAGACCGTATCCGCCACGTATGATCTGGAATACGGTTCCGCTACCATCGAGATGCACAAGGACAGTATCAAGCCCGGTCAGAAAGTGCTTATCGTGGATGATCTGATCGCTACCGGAGGTACCACTGAGGCTATGATCAAACTGATCGAGTCTCTGGGCGGCGAAGTAGCCGGTGTGGTAGTGCTGATCGAACTGGCAGGACTGAAAGGCCGTGAGCGCATTAGCAAATATCGTCTGGAGTCAGCCATCTGCTACGAGGGAAAATAAGACATCGATAAAAATAATATGGAGCTGTTTCGTCTATGACAGAAGAGAAGAACGAAGTCATTTTTGATGATGACAAGATAAGTAAATCAGAAGAATTCGTGAATCCGGATGAATTGTATCAGGAGCTTATTCAATGTGTGCAAAAATATCATCCCAGTGATGATATCTCTATGATCGAGAAAGCCTATAAGGTCGCCAGCGAGGCTCACAAAAATCAGTTCCGGAAGTCCGGAGAGCCTTATATCATCCATCCATTGAATGTGGCAATCATTCTGGCGGATCTGAAACTGGATAAAGAGACCATCGTGGCAGGTATCCTGCACGATGTGGTGGAAGATACCGTGATGACGGAAGAGGATCTTAAGAGAGAATTCGGTGATGATGTTGCACTTCTGGTAGACGGCGTGACCAAACTGGAGAAGATTCCGCTGTCCGGCAGCAACGGAGAACAGTCAGATGCCAAGCTGGAGATGCAGGCGGAGAACCTGCGTAAGATGTTCCTCGCCATGGCGAAGGATATCCGCGTCATTATGATCAAGCTGGCGGATCGTCTGCACAATATGCGCACGTTGAAGTACAAGACGCCGGAGAGCCAGCAGAGGATTGCCAAGGAGACACTGGAGATCTATTGTCCCATCGCCCAGAGACTTGGTATCAGCAAACTGAAGATCGAACTGGATGACTTGTCACTGAAGTATCTGGAGCCGGATATCTATTATGATCTGGTGGATAAGATCGCTGTTCGTAAGAGCGTCCGTGAAAAATATATCCAGGGTATTGTGGATGAAGTCAGTGAACATATTAAGAATGCCGGCATCGAAGCCAAAGTCGATGGCCGTGTAAAGCATTTTTTCAGCATCTATAAGAAAATGAAGAACCAGCACAAGACGCTGGATCAGATCTATGACCTCTTCGCCGTGCGTATCATCGTGGAGACGGTGAAGGACTGTTATGCGGCACTGGGTGTGATCCATGAAATGTATAAACCCATTCCGGGGCGCTTCAAGGATTATATTGCCATGCCCAAAGCGAATATGTACCAGTCCCTGCATACGACGCTGATCGGCAGCAACGGACAGCCTTTCGAGATCCAGATCCGTACCTTTGAGATGCACCGCGTGGCGGAATACGGTATTGCCGCCCACTGGAAATACAAGGAGGCTTCCGACGGCAAGAAGCCGGAGGTACAGGAAGAAGAGAAGCTGGTATGGCTGCGCCAGATCCTGGAGTGGCAGCGGGACATGTCGGATAACAAGGAATTCATGAACCTGCTGAAGAACGATCTGGATCTGTTCTCTGACAGCGTATACTGCTTTACGCCTACCGGTGAGGTCAAGAACCTTCCGGCAGGATCTACCCCGATTGACTTTGCTTACAGCATTCATTCCGCCGTGGGTAACAAGATGGTGGGAGCGAGAGTCAACGGGAAACTTGTGACCATTGATTATAAGATCAACAACGGAGACCGGATCGAGATCATCACTTCGCAGAACTCCAAGGGCCCCAGCCGTGACTGGCTGAATGTGGTAAAAAGTACTCAGGCCAAGAACAAGATTAACCAGTGGTTCAAGAATGAGTTAAAGGAAGACAATATTTTAAAGGGCAAGGATCTGCTTTCCGGCTACTGCAAAGCCAGAGGCATCAACCTTGCAGGTCTCCAGAAGCAGGAGTATATGGATGCCATTATGCGCAAGTATGGATTCCGGGACTGGGATTCTGTGCTGGCGGCTATAGGACACGGTGCTCTGAAAGAGGGGCAGATCGTCAACAAGATGCAGGAGCTGTACGACCGTGACCATAAGAAAGAGATGACCAACGAGGAAGTTCTGGCAAGCATTGCGGAGAACAATGCGGCAAATGCGCAAAGTGGTGCGAACAAGCCTGTCCTCATGAAGTCCAAGAGCGGTATCGTGGTAAAGGGCATCGCGGATCTGTCAGTGCGTTTTTCCAAGTGCTGTTCTCCTGTGCCGGGGGATGAGATCGTGGGTTATGTGACCCGTGGAAGAGGTATCTCTATTCACCGTACCGACTGTATCAACATCATCAATCTGCCGGAGATGGAGAGGGCGAGATTGATCGATGCGGAATGGCAGCCGGAGGAGGCACATGCGGAGAAATATCTGGCGGAGATCAAGATCTATGCCAACAACCGTAATGGACTGTTAGCGGATATTTCCAAGGCGCTGACGGAGAAAAATATTGATATTATGTCCATGAACACCAGAACCAACAGACAGGGACTGGCAACGCTGCAGACGACCTTCGAGATCAGCGGCAGAGAGGAACTGAACCGTATCATTGACAAGATCCGGGGCATCGAGAGCGTCATTGACATCGAGAGAACCACAGGCTGATAAGGTGATGTCCGGAAAACGGCGGAACCTGTCGGGGAACAGAAAGTGAGATCATTATGAGCAATATCCGTATCGGACATATGACGCTGGGAATCTATCAGACCAACTGTTACTTTGTATACAGAGAGAACAGTGATAAAGTGCTGGTATTCGACCCCGCGGATCATGGAGAGAAAATTGAGGAGGCGCTTGGGCAGCACGGACTGCATACAGCAGCGATCCTTCTGACCCATGGACATTTCGACCATATCGGTGGCTGCGCAGAACTGAAGGCAGCAGCAGATACCTATGCCGGGGAGCATGGAGAGAACTCCGTGAAAATTTATGCCGGGGAGGCGGAGAAGGATTTCCTGCTGGATACGAAGAGTAACCTGTCGAAAGATATGGGACGCCCGGTAACGGTCACCGCGGATGTGTATCTGAAGGATGGCGAGGAACTGGATCTGGATGGCATCCGGATCAAAGTTCTGGCAACGCCCGGACATACCGCGGGCGGTGTCAGCTATTATTTTCCGGAGGGAGGTTTCCTGATCTGCGGGGATACCTTGTTCCAGGAATCCGTGGGCAGAACCGATTTCCCCACCGGCAGTATGAGTACGCTGGTGCGTTCGGTGAAGGAGAAGCTGTTTACTCTGCCGGAGGAGACGGTAGTCTATCCGGGACACGGCGACAGCACCACCATCGGACATGAGAAGAAATATAATCCGTTTTGTGTATAACTATTCAGAGCCATGTAAATAGCGTTAAATATTCGTCGAATGCTGGCATTCGTAAGAATATTATATGATATTTATATGGCGAAGTAACCACATGAGCAAAGGGAAAGCTGCGTAGCAGCGGCTTTGCGAATGGGGTTCTGAATAGTTATAATACTGAAATATATTCGGGCACAGAAAGAGTTATCTCTGTGCCTGTTTGATTCGCGATTCCTCCGACGAAAGGAATCGTCTGCGGAATGGAGATTACAATGAAAGTAGTGAAATTATCCCATCCTAACTATGAATATGATGTACATTCTCTGGTGAAGGCTTTTTATGCGGAGGACCAGGTCACGGTCATCACCCCGGAGACAAAACCGGAGAAGCTGGCAGAGCTGGAACCGCAGGTCAGTCTGGAAATCGAACTGGCCGAAACCGGTGCGAAGATCCGCGTGGGAGAAGAGGATTTTCTGTGGGATGCAGAGACGGAACCCATTGCAGATGGGTATAAGAACGGTCTGAAACGTTTCCTGTACCGTACCTTAAGCAAGGTGACCGGGCAGGAACTCCCCTGGGGAAACCTTACCGGGATCCGTCCCACGAAGATCGCCTATGGTATGCTGGATGAGGGCAGAAGTGATGCAGAGATTCTGGAATTCATGGAGCAGAGCCATTATGTCAGCGAAGAGAAGGCACTCTTGGGAATCGATATTGCGAAGAGAGAGCGGGATCTGTTAAAAGAGATTCATTATGAGGGCGGCTACAGCCTGTACATTGGGATTCCGTTCTGCCCTACAACCTGTCTCTATTGTTCCTTTACCTCTTATCCGATCGCTGCATTCCGCAGGCAGGTGGACGCTTATGTGGACGCTGTGATCAAAGAGATGGATTATGTGGCGGAGAATTTTAAGGACAAGGTACTGGATACCGTCTATATCGGCGGTGGTACGCCCACCACACTGGAACCGGAGCAGCTGGACCGTCTGATCACGGCATTAAAGTCCAAGTTTGATTTCTCTACCGTGAAGGAATTCACTGTGGAAGCCGGTCGTGCCGACAGCATCACCAGAGAGAAGCTGGAGGTATTACACCGTCACCAGGTCAGCCGTATCTCCGTGAATCCCCAGACTATGAAGCAGGAGACCCTGGATATCATCGGCAGAAAAGCCAGCGTGGAACAGGTACTTACGGCATATAGGCTGGCGAGAGAGGTCGGATTTGATAATATCAATATGGATCTGATCCTGGGACTGCCGGGAGAACTGGAGGCGGATGTACAGCGCACCATCGAAAAGATCGTGGAGCTGGCCCCGGACAGCCTGACCGTTCATTCCCTGGCGATCAAGCGTGCATCCCGCCTGAACCAGTGGATCCAGGAGAACGGCGTCTCCATGCTTCACAACACCGACGAAACCATGAAGATCGCGGCGGCGGGAGCTGAGAAGCTTGGAATGAAGCCTTATTACCTCTACCGACAGAAGAACATGTCAGGCAACTTCGAGAACACCGGCTACGCCCGTCCCGGCAAATACGGCCTGTACAACATCCTCATCATGGAGGAGAAACAGACCATTGTTGCTCTGGGCGCCGGAAGCATCACCAAGCGGGTCTTCCCCGATGGACGGATCGAGCGGTGTGATAATGTCAAGGATGTAGGGCTGTATATTGAGAAGATTGACGAGATGATTGAGCGCAAACAGCAGCTATTCTCAGAAGAAATAAAGTCATGACCAAAGAGTGCTGATCAAATCATATAGATAGATTGTGGCAACAGCAGGTTGCTTTTCAGAACATGAATTTGTCGATATGATATGGCTATGGAGGTGACGACTATGGAAACAAAAAATATTATTTTAAAGCTTCGTACGGAAAGAGGAATGTCACAGGACGAGCTGGCAGATAAAATCATGGTTACAAGGCAGGCGGTATCACGCTGGGAAAATGGAGATACCGTTCCCAATACTGATACACTTAAGCTCTTATCGAAAGAATTTGATGTTTCCATCAATACGCTTTTGGGAGAACCCAGAAAGCTGATCTGTCAGTGCTGCGGAATGCCAATTGATGATGATTCCATATTGGGACGAGATAAGGATGGCACATTAAATGAGGAGTATTGTAAGTGGTGCTATGCAGACGGAACGTACACATATAACGATATGGATGAATTGATCAACGTGTGTGTAAAGAATATGGTGAATGAAAACTTTACCGAAGAACAGGCACACTCTTATCTGAAAGAAATGCTTCCAAAGTTAGATTACTGGAAAAGGTATGATGAACTTAGTGATAATGGGCAGTTTGAAGAGTTTAAAAAGCAATTGATAAATGAAATTAATGATCTGCATATAGACGGACTTCCAAGGGTAGACAAACTAAATGCACTTGTGGGGAAATATGTGAATCTGGAATATACTCTGCCGAATGGTCAAAAAGTGAAATTCCTTGATGATCAGAAAACCTATCTGGGGAATCAACTGGAGTCTGAATTCGGAGGAGGCAGGTGTTTCGGTATTCTGGCAAACATGGATTTTATTCTGGTATGTACATATGAGAAGAATGGTGAAAATCCGGAGCTTCTGATTTACAAAAAGAGATAATATAAGCATAAAAAGTATTGACAAATAAACGACCGTTTCCATATAAAGAGAAAAAGAAACTGCCGGGACAGGAGGCATAGAGTGGTTGAAATTGGATATGGTCTGAAAGATGAATACCGGCATCACGGATATATGACAGAAGCAGTAAAAGAAATCACAGAATGGCTATTGTCACAGGACGGTGTAAAGCAGGTGGAGGCAGAAACCGATGCGGAAAATATAGCCGAGAGTAATTGAGATGCAGGAAACTAAAGCATAAGAGCCGGATTCAGTGTGTTTGCTGCGACAGGGTATAATGCAGACCGTATTGTCCAAAATGTAAATTGACGTGAGAGACGAAATATGATAGGATGCAGGAAATAAGGCAAAGAGGCTGTAAAAAGCTTCTTTGCCTTTTGTATAGGGAAAAGTTGATGGTATTGTGTACAAGGGAGGGTGAGCCATGAAGAAAATGGAAATAAATGACTGGATCATGTTGAATAACATCATTTATAAAATATATACGACAGAATGCTTTGATGATATGCGATATGAGCTCCTGGATCAGCTTAAGATGGTTTTGGATTTTGACAGCGCTGATTTTTATATGGCATCTACGGAAGAGGGAAAATTGTTGTGTGACCCCGTTACATACAACTGTGATATGGATCTGTCGGAAATGTACGAAGATCTTGATTACAGCAGAGGGATCGTGGCAAGCGGCAAGATGCTGATCTATAGGGAAACGGATATTATATCCGATGAAGTAAGGACACAGACAGATTATTATAAAAAGGTATATAAGCCAAATAACTGGCATTATGCACTACAGGTCGTTATTGCAAGGAATAAGAAATTTTTAGGTGCGATCACCTTTTACCGAACGATCGGAAAGGAGAACTTCCATTATGATGATATTTTTGTGCTGGATATTCTGAAGGATCATCTGGCCTACCGGTTGGAGCAGTTTTACAAATCAGGAGAAAACGGTATGGACAAAATAACAGTGACGGAGGCTGTTGCAAAGTATGATCTGACAAGACGTGAGCATACAATATTGAAACAGTTGATGTCAGGAAAGGATAATGCTCGAATATGTGATGAATTGGTTATTACACCGAATACATTAAAGAAGCATATCCTGAATATATACCACAAACTGGGAATAAAAAGCAGAGTTCAACTGTTTAAAATGGTAAAAGAATTTGAGTGACTACCACTTTTGGAGTAGAAAGATGGTAAAACTGAATTATTGAATTAGACAACTTAATGCGCTATATTCATAGAAACAAGAGAAAGACGCCAAAGCAAAGGGGCTTATCCGATTCGGACAAGCCCCTTTGCTGCGTAGAGCGTCTATAAGTGAAAGCGGGCATGAAGCAAGGCGGAAAGTCAGTCAAAAAGGTGAAGGAGGAAGGGAATATGAAGGAATTAGTAATATTAATCAGACCGGAGAAGCTTGAGGATGTAAAAAGGATTCTGGATGATATTAATTGTGGGGGTATGACCTTATCCACGGTGATGGGGTGCGGAACCCAGAAGGGAATCTCATCTGATACCGAGGAGACTGTAAATGAGATCCGAGGCTTTAAGACGACCATTAACTTACTTCCCAAGGTAAGAGTAGAGGTTGTCGTTGATGATAAAGATGTAGAGAAGATCGTTGAGAAGGTTCGGGAAACCTGTGTAACAGGTCATGTCGGAGACGGCAAGATATTTATCAGAGACATCATGGATGCAATCCGGATTCGTACCGGAGAGAGAGGAACGAAAGCACTTTAAGGGATGGAGAGGTGATTTCATGGGCAAGATCGTCGAGATAAAAGGTGTAAATAAAATTTATGGTGCCAATCATGTTGTGAAGGATCTGAACCTTTCCGTAGAGGAGGGGGAGTTCCTAACCATGTTAGGCTCATCCGGCTGCGGAAAAACAACCACACTGCGAATGATTGCCGGCTTTGAGGAGCCTACAACAGGAACGATCATGGTGGAAGGTGAGCGGGTCGAAGATAAGGAGCCATTTGAAAGGAATGTCAACACGGTATTTCAATCCTATGCACTTTTTCCGCACAAAACAATATATGACAATATTGCATACGGATTAAAAATGAAGAAGGTGCCGAAGGCAGAGATTAAGAAACGTGTGTCTGAAATGATGGAGATGGTTCAGCTTAGCGGGTTTGAAAAAAGGTATCCGTCACAGATGTCCGGAGGACAGAAGCAGAGAGTTGCCATCGCAAGGGCACTGATCAACAGACCGAGAGTACTTCTGTTAGATGAACCGTTAGGCGCACTGGATCTAAAGCTAAGGAAGCAGATGCAGCTCGAATTGAAAAGATTACAGAAGAAGCTGAATATCACATTCATCTATGTCACACATGACCAGGAGGAAGCCTTGACTATGAGCGATCGGATCGCCGTAATGCATGACGGCATCATTGACCAGCTGGCAACTCCGGCAGAGATTTATGAGCATCCGGCAACGAAGTTTGTAGCTACCTTCATCGGTGAAACAAATACCTATGATGGCTGCATCACCAGAATTGAAAACGGTGTTGCCACGCTGACATTGGAGAATGGAGCAGTATCCGTGAACTGTCCGGAAGACTTTTCTTTGTTGGAATATGCTACGATTTCGGTGCGGCCTGAGAAAATGAAATTTTCCATGGAACCGGTAGAAGGTTTTGAACTGACCGCCCAGGTAAAAGATTATATTTATGTAGGCTCGGTGCTGAAATGTATCATTTCACTTCCTAATGGGAATGAACTGAAAATGGAACGTCTGTCAGGTCAGGAACTGCCGGAAATAGGAAGCAGGTGTTTCCCGTATTGGAATGTAGAGGATGCAGTATTGATCCATAATGAAAGTCATTACATATTTGAGGAATTGAACAATATCCGGCTGGCTTAGGAGGTATCCTATGAAAAAAAAGAAAACGAAACACGAATTCCGTTCCAATACCCTGCCGGCACTGATCACAGTTGGTCCGGTTACTTTGATCATGATTCTGCTTATTGCAGTTCCTCTGATCTACGTGGCAGTGATGAGCTTTTGTTCCATTGACGAGTTTTATAATGTGACCTTTGAGTTTACGGTACAGAATTATATCAGACTTGCCAACACGGATTACTTAAGAATTTATGCACAGTCTTTGGGTATTGCATTTATAACAACAGTACTTTGTATTCTGATCGGATATCCTTTCTCGTACATCATAGCGCGTACAAAGAGCAGAAAGAAAAAAATTTTATATATGCTTGTTATTATTCCATTCTGGACAAATTCCCTGATCCGGATCTACGGTTGGAGAAATCTGTTGGGAACCAGTGGCTGGATCAATGGACTGCTGATGAAGCTGCACCTTGTAGGAGAACCGCTTGATCTCCTGTACAAGCAGGAAACAACGATTCTTGGTATGGTGTATTGCCTGATACCATTTATGATTTTACCGTTATATACCGCTATAGAAAAACTGGACGGATCCTTATTGGAGGCTTCCTCCGATCTGGGAGCACGACCGGTTGGTACGTTTTTTGAAGTAATTCTTCCGCTTACATCCGGTGGTATTTTTTCCGGAAGTCTTATGGTGTTTATTCCTTGCCTGGGATATTTCTTCGTATCGGATATCCTGGGTGGCGGCAATTCGGATGTGATCGGAAACCTGATAGAAAGACAGTTCCAGAGCGGAAATAACTGGCCGTTAGGAGCGGCATTATCCATCATTTTAATTGTAGTGACACTGATTCTCGTGAAAATCTACCAGAAGCTTGGCGGAGATATGGATGCTCTTGGAATATAGGGGGTGCTTAGATGAAGAGAAAAAGGAAAGAAAAAAGGAAACAAAGATTAAGTATTGCATTTTGTACCCTGGTATATCTGTTCCTGTTTCTGCCCATATCAGTCATTGTCGTGAATTCCTTTAATGCAACGACCACGAAGCCGTATATGAGCTGGAAAGGATTTACTTTTGACTGGTATGTGAAGCTGTGGGACAACACATCCCTGTTGGAGGCATTTGGAAATACCATGATCATTGCAGTGATAAGTACTTTGCTTGCTACGATCATCGGTACTCTCGGTGCGATCGGGATGTACCGGTATAAATTCAAGGGAAAGGCATTTATCGATGGACTATTATATATACCTGTGGTCATTCCGGAGATCGTACTTGGTATTTCCTTATTGACAATATTTGCCAAGGTAAACATCGCAAGAGGAATGTTGACACTGATACTGGCGCATGTAACGTTCTGCGTTCCGTTTGTCATATTCAACGTCAGGGCGAGGCTTGCCGGGTATGACAGCTCCATCGAGGAGGCCAGTATGGATCTGGGAGCCAACCGTCTGGTAACTTTTTTTGAAATCACTCTTCCGGTGCTTGCTCCGGGAATTCTGGGAGGGGCGCTGTTGGCATTTACGTTATCCATAGATGATGTGATCATCAGCTATTTCGTATATGGTCAGACCAAAACTTACCCTCTCAAGGTGATGGAGAGTGTAAAAAGTGGTGTCGCTCCGGATGTGAATGCATTGTCGACACTGATCCTGGTGGGAACAATCCTGTTTGTATTTTTAACACAGGGTGATTTATTAAAAAAGAAAACACATCAATAGTTATTTGAAGGAGGAATGGTTATGAAGAGAAAAATGTTCGGTTTCTTAATGACAGGTGTAATGGTATGCTCTATGCTGACCGGATGCGGAAACACAGGTACGGATGCCCAAAAGGGTCAGGTAAATGTGTTTATATGGACAGAATATGTTTCGGAAGCAGCTATCATTGATTTTGAAAAGGATACCGGAATCAAGGTGAATGTATCAACGTATTCTTCCAATGAGGATATGCTTGCAAAACTGAAATCAGAATCAGAAGGTACCTATGATGTGATTTTGCCTTCCGACTATGCCATAGAGTACCTGATCGCGCAGGACAAGCTGGAAGCCCTTGATAAGGATAAGCTTTCGAATCTGTCCAATATTGATCCCGCTTATCTGGATGAAAGCTTTGATCCGGGCAATGTTTACAGTGTTCCATATGAAGGCGGTGTGGCTTGTATTGCCGTCAATACAGCAAAGGTAGATAAAGAAATTACATCCTATGCAGATCTGTTCGATCCTTCTCTCAAAAGCCAGCTGGTAGTTCTGGATGACTACAGAGCGGTAATCGGAATGACAGAACGGTCCATGGGCTTATCCATGAATGAGACCGATCCTGATACCCTGGCACAGGTGGAAGAAAAATTATTGACACTTAAGGATAACATTAAGCTATATGATTCGGATTCTCCGAAATCTGCATTAATCTCAGGAGATTGTACTGTAGGAATGGTATGGTCAGCAGAGGTGGCACTTGCCATGGATGAAAATCCGGATATTGAAATAGTGTATCCGACAGAGGGAGCTTATGTGTTCCTGGATAACTGGGCAATTCCAAAAGGAGCAAAAAACTATGATGCAGCAATGGAGTTTATTAATTATATGCTGTCAGCAGAAGCTGCAAAGATGAACATTGAGGATTTCCCGTATCTGTGTCCGAATAAGACTGCACTGGAGATGCTGGGAGAGGATTATGTGAATAATGAGGCAAAAAATGTACCGGCAGAAGTGATCGCGAGCGGTGAATTTGTAAGCTATCTTGATACGGATACTCTGGCAATCTATGATGAAATGTGGACAAAATTAAAGAAATAGACGGATGGAGGGACCAAAATGGCATATCCGAGGATTGATTTTCTGTATCTGAATGAGCAGGAAATGATAGAGGCCGGTGTATTGGATGCGGCCCGATGCATTGAGACCATGAGAGATACCATGTCTCTCTTTGGGAAAAAGGATTTTTTGCTGGGAGGACCCAATGCAGACGAGCATGGCCTGCAGATGAACTTCCCACAAAAATCCGATATAGAGGGATTTCCTCTGGATGACGGACCGGATAGAAGATTTATGGCAATGCCGGCATATTTAGGCGGAAGATTCCATATAGCCGGGCAGAAGTATTACGGTTCAAACAGCCATAATCAGGTGTTGGGGTTACCAAGATCCATCCTGATGGTGACCCTCTCCGATGTGGACACCGGAGCTCCTAAGGCAATCATGTCGGCAAACCTTTTATCGGCTATGAGGACAGGAGCAATGCCGGCGATGGCAGCAACATATCTGGCAAATAAAGATTCAGAGGTGTTGTCCTTACTTGGACCGGGTGTCATCAACAAATGTGCACTGATGTGTTATATGGAAGTACTTCCTAATATCAAGAAGATTAAAATAAGAGGAAGTTCTTCGAGGTCAAAGACAGCCCTTGCCATGAAAGAATTTATTGAAAAAACCTATCCACAGGTGAAAGAAATTGTCATCTGTGACAGTCTTAAAGAAGCCTGTCGCGACGCAGATGTAGTGTCAGAAGCAATGTCCGTCACCAAAGAAAATATGGAAGAATTCAAGCTCGAATGGTTCAAAAAGGGAGCAACAATATTTAGCATGGGTTCCTTCCTCTATCGTAAATATGAAGATTTTAAGAATACTACAATGGTGGTGGACAATTATGGAATGTACCGGAAGTATCTGAATAATTTTATTGCGAGAGGGCCGGTAGATGCGTTTGGAAATAAAAGAGAATGGGTGATCATGGGCATCCATTTTGTACATTTGGTAAAGACAGGACAGATACCGAGAGAGCAGGTCATTAATCTGAGTGATATTGTAAATGGAACATCCGGTGGCAGAAAGGATCATGACGAGATTGTGATGTGCTCGATCGGTGGTATGCCCTTGGAAGATCTGTCCTGGGGGTACGATTGTTATCAGAGAGCCGTGGAAAAAGGTCTGGGCACATCACTGAATCTCTGGGATGTACCTTACATGAAGTAATTATATCAAAAGCAACGGAGCTGACGCATAAGAAATGACCGGATATTAAGGAGGAAGCAGATATGGCATATCCAACAATTGACTTTGTTTTTCTGTCAGAGGAAGACATGATAAAGGCCGGTGTAAAAGACATGCCGGCATGTATCGACGCCATGGAAGAGGTGATCAAGTGCCTGAACGTGGGAGATTATGTAATGGGTGGTGAAAATCATAATTCCCATGGCAGCCAGATATCTTTTCCAAAGGAATCTCCCTTTCCGAATATGCCGCTTGATGAAGGTGACGACAGAAGATTTATGGCAATGCCGGCTTATATCGGAGGCTCTTTTGATTTGGCGGGAATGAAATGGTATGGGAGCAACAGTAATAATAAGACAAAAGGACTTCCCCGCTCCATTCTCACCGTCATGTTAAACGATAAAGATACAGGTGCCCCTATTGCATTAATGTCTGCCAACATTTTAAGTGCAATGAGAACCGGCGCAATACCGGGGGTAGGGGTAAGATATCTGGCACCGAAGCATGCCTCAGTCTGCGGAATCTGCGGACCGGGAGTTATGGGAAAGACATCTCTGGCAGCTATTTTAGCGGAATGTCCGGGTATAAGAGAGATTAAGGTAAAAGGAAGAGGACAGAGATCGCTGACTGCATTCGTGGAATATGCGAAGGAAAAATATCCAAATATTCCGGTAATAAGAGCAGTAGACACCTTGGAAGAGCTGGTAAGGGATACGGATGTCATAGCTTTTGCAAATTCAGGAAATACCGATCCCGGTACATACCCGCATATCAGGGGGGAATGGATAAAACCGGGTGCCCTGATCATCGGAGTAAGCTGCTTTGAACTGGATGCAGGATATATGGCAGACACGGAAAAGTGCAGGCTTGTTGTGGATAATACAGCTTTATATGAGGCCTGGGCTGAGGAATTTCCCTATCCGTCATTTGGGGCAAATAACATTATAGGTTCCAAATTTACCGATATGATCCATGACGGTTTCATAGAGAAAAGTGATATGTATGATCTGGGAGATATTATAAATAGTAAGTGTGCAGGCAGGGATTCTGATCAACAAGTCGTAATTTTCTCGGTAGGAGGAATGCCGGTTGAAGATGTGGCATGGGGCAAACGCTGTTATGAGAAGGCAATGGAACTGGGACTGGGACAAAAACTGAGACTTTGGGAAAAGCCGGATTTAGCATAGAGAGCTGCAGAAGGGAGAACTGTTATGTCAGAGAGAATAAAGGAGCATCCGATACTGGGCGTCCAGGAAAAGGGTGAATTAGTGAAGTTTACCTTTGATGGAAAAGAGATGGAAGGTTATGAAGGAGAGCCGATTGCGGCAGCATTAAAGGCAGCAGGAGTGATGGTGCACAGATATACGCAAAAGGAGCACAAACCAAGAGGGATTTTTTGTGCGATAGGACGATGCACGGATTGCGTCATGATTGTAAATGGTGAACCAAATGTCAGAACTTGTATTACACCGCTTGCACCGGGGATGGATGTACGAACTCAATACGGCGTATCAGATCAACCATTTGATAAGCAGTAACCCAAAGGACTGGGGAAGGAGATTAACATGAAACGATATGATTTAATAATAGTAGGAGCTGGTCCTTCCGGTTTATCAGCAGGGATAGAGGCAGCAAAGAAGGGACTTAAAGCTGTTGTCTTTGACGAAAATGAAAAGCCGGGGGGACAGTTGTTCAAACAGATCCATAAGTTTTTCGGCTCAAAGGAACACAGGGCAAAAGTCAGAGGATTTGTGATCGGACAGCAGCTTCTGGACGAAGCGGACGAAGCCGGAGTCGAAGTTGTGCTGAATGCGACAGTCATTGGCCTGTATCAGGATAAAGAGGTTGTGGTCAAAAGAGGTGGAGAGGTAGAGCATTATAAGGGAAATGCAATCATCATTGCAACCGGAGCTGCAGAAAACATGGTCACATTCCCGGGATGGACATTACCGGGAGTCATCGGAGCAGGGGCAGCACAGACTATGATGAATCTTCACGGAGTACTTCCTGGCAAGAAGGTTTTAATGCTTGGCTCAGGAAATGTAGGTCTGGTCGTTTCCTTTCAGCTTAAACAGTGTGGATGTGAGGTCGTAGCGCTCGTGGATGCCGCATCAAGAGTAGGCGGTTATGGTGTGCATGCTGCAAAGGTGGCGCGTACAGGAGTACCATTTTATTTATCACATACGATTGTAAAGGCGGAAGGAAAGGAGTGCGTGACCGGAGTTACGATTGCGGAGGTAGACAGCAGATTTCAATTTATACCCGGCACGGAAAAGCATTTTGATGTGGATACGATCTGCCTTGCTGTAGGACTTTCCCCGATGTCACAGCTTCTGAAGATGGCGGGCTGCAAGATGGAAGACAATCCAAAACGAGGAGGCCAGGTACCGGTCTGTGATGAATATGGAAGAACATCCCTTCCGGGAGTATTTGTTGCCGGAGATGTATCCGGAATAGAGGAAGCCTCCTCAGCGATGATCGAGGGACGTATGGCTGGAATTGTAGCTGCAGAATATCTGGGGTACATAGAAAAGGAGGAATTGGATACAGAGCTTGTAGCACTCGATCATGCATTGGATGGACTCAGACAGGGGATGTTTGCACCGGAGAACAGGGGGAAGTTGATTGAAAAGACAGAGGAACAAATTGAAATTTCACAGAATTTATTGCTTCATGGATATATTGCAGATGATGAAATAGACAGATTTCCGGGAGTAACGCACAAGCCGGGTGTGCATCCGGTGATAGAGTGTACCCAGAATATCCCTTGTAATCCGTGTCAGGATGCGTGTAAGAAAGGATGTATCTCTATTGGGTCAAACATTACATCTCTTCCCATCGCAGTAGAAGGAGCAGACTGTATCAATTGCGGAATGTGTGTAGCCAGCTGTTCCGGTCAGGCGATCTTTCTTATAGATGAGGATTGTGGGGACGGCACGGCAACGGTAACACTTCCTTATGAATTCCTGCCATTACCTGCGGAAGGCACAAAGGGTAAAGGCCTTGGAAGAGATGGAACAGTAATCTGTGATGCAGAGGTTGTTTCCGTGAAGAGTCTTAAGGCATATGATAAGACCAGCCTTTTGACAATGAGGGTTCCTAAGGAATATGCGATGAAGGCAAGATTTTTTAAAGCAGTGTAGGAGGAGCGTGCTATGAATTCAGTTAATGATCGATCAAGAGATATCGGTCCGTTTGTTCCGGGACCGGATGATGATATGCTGATCTGCCGCTGCGAGGAGATCACAAAAGGAGAGATCAGAAAAGCCGTACATGAGGGAATGTGGACACTCACAGAGATCAGAAGATATTTAAGAACAGGCATGGGACTATGCCAGGGACAGACCTGCAGCAGGCTTGTAAAGGGAATCGTGGCGAGAGAACTTGGAATTTCTCCGGCAGAGCTTGAGCCTGCTACAAGCAGAGTACCGATGCGTCCAATTGAAATGAAGATATTTGCAAATGAAGCATTGGACGAAAGGGAGGACGGATAGTATGAAGACAAACGCAGAAGTGATAATCATAGGTGGTGGGATCATCGGATGCGCCACAGCTTATTATCTGGCCAAAACGGGAATAGAGGTAATCGTCCTGGAAAGCTCTGACCATATCGGAAATGGTGGTTCATCACGAAATGGCGGAGGGGTAAGACAATCGGGCAGAGATGTCAGGGAGCTTCCGCTTGTCATGTATGGGATTAAGAATCTGTGGCCGACATTATCTGAGGAATTGGAAGTGGACTGTGAGTATCATCAGGATGGAAATCTCAGACTCGGTAAGACGGAAAAGCACAGAGAGATACTTACAAAACTTGCTGACAATGCAAGAGGTGCCGGACTGGATGTGCGGATGATCGATGGAGATGAGGTCAGAGCGATCAATCCCTATTTATCCGAGGAGGTAATCTGTGCCAGCTGGTGCCCTACCGATGGTCATGCCAACCCGCTCACCACGACACTGGGCTATTATAAGATGGCAAGAAAGCTGGGAGTAACATTTATAACAGGAGAGCCGGTCACAGAGCTTAGGGTGATAAAAGGAAAAATACGCCAGGTGATCACCCCAAATAATGTTTATGAAGGTGAGAATGTGCTGGTGGCAGCAGGACTTGATTCAAGAGAGATCCTTACAACAGTGGGAATTGATATTCCCATGACAAATTCGCTGTTAGAATGTCTTGTAACAGAGGCACAGCCTCATATGTTTGACCAGATGCTTGGTACTGCAGAGGCAGATTTTTATGGACATCAGACTAAGCATGGGTCTTTCGTATTTGGAGGATCCTCAGGCCTGGAGAGATATAATAAGGATAACGGAACACCGGTCACTTCATCCAAAACAGCGCCTTGTATCTGCCGTGGAATCATGAAATACTTCCCGGATCTTGCCAATGCTAAGATCGTGCGTACCTGGGCCGGCTGGATGGATGCATCCTCGGATGGAGTACCGGCGCTTGGAACGGTGGATGAAATTCCGGGATTGTATGTGGCATGTGCTTTTAACGGTCATGGCTTTGGAATTGCACCTGCAGTCGGAGAACAGCTGGCAAAGCTGATCGTGACGGGAAAGACGGATGTGGATATCCGGGCATTACACTATGACCGGTATAGGGCTAAGATTTAGCGGATAAAGAAGGAGAGCAGCATGAATAATTTCACATTTCATATTCCAACGGATATCAGATTCGGTAAGGATCAGATACAGTGTCTGCCGGAGGAACTGAAAAAATACGGGAAAAATGTTCTGTTAGTATACGGTGGCGGAAGCATTAAAAGAAGTGGTCTCTATGATAAAATCCGGGACCTGCTGAAAGATTTTGAAGTGTCAGAGCTTTCGGGAATAGAACCGAATCCTAAGCTTACATCTGTGGAAAAGGGTGCTGCTATCTGTAAAGAAAAGGACATACAGGTAATATTGGCTGTGGGGGGCGGGAGCACAATAGATGCATCCAAACATATCGCTGCAGCTGCCTGTTATGATGGTGAACCATGGGAACTGGTTAAGGACAGAAGTCTTGTAAAAAAGGCATTGCCGGTTGCGGTAGTTCTTACAATATGTGCGACCGGCTCCGAAATGAATTCCGGAGCCGTGATCAGTAATGAGAAAACCCATGAGAAACTGGAGATCAACCATCCTCTTTTGTATCCTAAGTTATCCGTCTGTGATCCGACTTATCTGTACACATTGCCACCGGAACAGACAGCCGCCGGAGCGGTTGATATACTGTCCCATGTAATGGAACAATATTTCCAGTCAAATGATGAAGCATATATTACGGATGTGCTTAGTGAAGCGGTGATGAAAACCGTCGTAAAATATGCCAGAAAAGCAATGGATGAACCACAAAATTATGAGGCGAGATCCAATCTGATGTGGGCATCGACAGTCGGATTAAATCATCTGCTTACCGTAGGCAAGGGTGGAGCCTGGAGTGTTCATCCAATCGAGCATGTGATCAGTGCTTATTATGACATCACACACGGAGTAGGGCTTGCAATACTGACACCGGCATGGATGGAGTATGTTTTGTCCGATAAGACGGTACTCCGTTTTGCAAGATTTGCAAGAGAAGTATTCGGAGTAAAGGAGACGGATGACGCAAAAGCAGCAGAACTGGGGATTGAAAAGGTCAGGGAATTCAATCGGTCACTGGGGATGCCATCAACTCTGACAGAAGTAGGTATATTGCAGGATAAATTTGATGAAATGGCAGCGGAAGCTGTAAGGACAAGTGGAATCTCCCTAAGGGCATATGTTAAGCTTGAGATTTCTGATGTAAAAAAAATATTAATGAACTGCAGATAAATTTGGGACGGAAGCCGCTTGCTCCAATTAAAAATACTCCCCGAATCATCCGGGGAGTATTTTTAATTGGAGATATTACTGCTCTTTTTTGTCTTGGAACGTACGATGGTATATGCCGGAATGACCAGAGCAAGGATACCGATATATCCGATAATGCTGGTACCCTTCTGCAGCAATGCCTTCATGCCGAAGGAGGCACCAAAAGCGGCGATACCTAACAGGATGACGGTAATGACTGCCCGGCGCAGCTGCTGGTTTTCAATAAAGAAGAACAGTTTATTAAAACGTACGCAACCGGCATTTGCAAGCCCGGCGGCACTGGTAAGTACTGCGAGTGTCATCAGCGCTACGAAGACATAGGTCAGCCAGGAGAATCCCAGTCTGCCCAGTACTGCCATGATAGGAACCGGTACAACGCCGGGATTACAGAGATCCGGGATCACCGTAACATAACAGAACAGGGTAAAAGCAATGGCGATCATCAGAATGACAGTGATGATATAGCCGGCAATGATTGCTTTTTTTGTTGCAGCTCTGTCTTCCAAAATATCGGCAACAGACATAACATTAAAACAGATCGTGGACTGGAAACAGCCATATAAAATTGCGCTGAAAACGGCATAGAGCAGGTTGGGCTCTTTGGTGCTAACCGGTGCTGCGGCGATAGCAGCACCGAGATCATACTGACCAAACACAAGACTTAATACCGCAATCAGCAGGACTACCAGAACAATGGCGTACATCATATATTTGGATGCCCTGGAGAGTAATTTGGATCCATACAGGCAGAGCAATGCCGAAATGATAATGGTCGGGATGGCAGCACCCCAATAGCTAAAACCAAAATTCATAAGGACATTTGCTTCACCGGAAAAGGCAAGACCACCCGCACACATAACAGTTGCCAGAAAGAGCAGATCGTAAACAATACTGATAAATTTACCGGCCTTTTCCCTATAACAGGACAGAACAAACGGTTTGTAACTTGTGGTACCGTGACTGCGGGCATATTCCGTCATATAGAACATGACACCACCGGTAACCAGCATGGCAAGCAATGGCATGAATAAGCCGACCCAGCCGTATTTTACATAATAAGTGACACTGAAAGCTCCCGTGGCAAAACCCGGACCAAAATGGCCGCCGAGCCATACGGCGGCAACACCAAGATATGAAGTCGCAAAAAGATTCTGTTTTTTCATGTGCAATCCCCCTTACTATTTATTCGTGGTCAAAAGAAATTCTGGTGACCACAGCATTCTTGAAATTATCAGCCATTGCCACATGCAGCGGATGTGTCAGATAATCCTTAAGCTGTGTGGCATTATCCAAATGAATCGTGGCCATGATATCTGCGTTGGAATCACGTTCAACACAGTTGCGCCAGACGAAAGGCTCTGTCAAAAAAGGCAGTTCCTGCTCCAGCTGGCGGTAAGTTTCACGCATATTGAGCTCAATGGCATCCACATCAGTTCCCGCTTTGAATTTTAGTAACACGTAATGTACCATATAATACCTCCATTTGAATGCTTCAACGCATTAACACTTTAATTAACAAAAGTATTATACGACAAGAAGGAAAATAGAGCAATATTTTTTTGAATATCGCTATTTAGAATTATGGAGTACCTGATCTTTGGTGAGTACGAAATCTCCCAGGGTCTCGGTGCTCCATTTTTGCAGGTCTTCCAGGCGGAGTGTTACGCCGCCGTAGTTACGGATGCCATGGGATGCAGCAAGGTCCTCCGTATAATCCTCTAACAGGTATACGTTCTGAAAACGTACCGGTCCTGAAGTATACTGACAGACGAGAGGAAGTGCTCCGGTAAGTTCTCTGTCTATCGTAATATCATCTTCTGTGACATGGAAGGTGACCCAGGCAAGCGCTTCCAATATGCTGATGGCTTTCTTCTGGGAGGATACATAATTTCCCAGAGAGTAATAGCACAGGGCTTCGTTGCCGTTTTCTGCGGTGATCCATTCCACAGGCTCTACTACATGAGGGTGGGTTCCGATAATGACATCAGCCCCGGCTTCGGTCATGGCCTCAGCCCACTTTTTCTGATAACTTGATGCCTTGGATGAATATTCAGTTCCCCAGTGAGGGCAGACGATCACAATGTCAGCAAGCTCTTTGGCCCGGGAGATGTCCTCTAAGACCTGAGGGTTCAGCGTGGTAAAATCCATCAGCCCGGTCTGTTCATTTACGGCACACAGAAGATTCAGATGCCCCAGAAGATTTAAGGGCAGTGTCTCTGTATTGGCACCGTAAGTATAGTTCAGGATCGCAAAGGTCACATCCTCTACGGTAAGCAAAGGAATATCGTCTGCCTGAGAAATATCTTCGTGGATACCGGTCACAAGAATATCAGGATGCTGCTCTTTCCAGAATTGTGCACAATACAATAAGCCATCCAGCTTTTGGTCTGCGGTATGATTGGAGGCATGCAGTACCACATTGAAGCCTGCATCTGCGATCGCATCCCCGACCTCGGTGGGGGAATTAAAATAGGGAAAACCGGAAAAACCACGGGAATTTCCCCCAAGAATAGTTTCCTGATTGATGATCTTCACATCCGCGGTATCCAGAAAAGGGCGGATCCCATCGAACAGCATGGAATAATCATAGGTACCGTCCTCCTGTCTGCCACTGGCCACGATCCCCATGTGCATCAGATTATCCCCTACGGCCATGAGCGTAATATCGTGCTCCAAAAAAGGCGTGGGGGTAGGAAGCGGTGTGGGAGTGGGAAGCGGCGTGGGAGAAGGAACCGGTGTGGGAGTAGCAGTAACAGCAATGGGACGACCGCCGGTAGCGGCAGGCCCTAAAAAATAATAGCCAATGATGCCGGCGAATAATATCAGCGGAACAAGGATCAGAAGAAGGTATAGCCGGGAATTTGTTTTTTTCATAAATGAATTCCTGCCTTTCTGCAGCCTGCACAGCGCAGGCATGTTCTTGTGTATCAAAGTCGGGGGCTTTTGACCCCGACATCATACTACATGTATTATAGCATTTACAACGAACGCATGCAAAACAATATAAGCGGGAATTCAGCAGGAATTCAACTGCCTGAATTTTTTAAGATATTTAGGAAAATTTGTGGACTGGTGTTGTCGTATATGTTATAATTCCGAACGTCATCAGAAAACCGAAGTTGCAGGAAGTAACAGGGATTATAATGAAAAAAAGAGTGTTCATGGCACTTGCGGTCGCGCTCACCGGAGTCAGTATGGTGGTGGCAGCAGGAAACGGAGAACTAAAAATACAGAGTGAAGCCTCGGTACGGAAAGTACATGCGGCAGAAATACATCAGATCGGTGTCGAGCCGATCCCGGCTGCCGGACAGATTACCATAGAGGAGCTGCTGGCGGTACAGGGTGGCGAGACGGAGGATCCCAGAGCAGTGGAAGGAATGTCGGATCCGGAGGATATTCCGGTAGACGAAGCTTCCGTAGAGGATACGAACGCAGATGAGTATGCATCGTTAGCGATCGCCAATGTGACGAATTACGTCAATGTCCGGACAGAACCGAACACGGACAGTACCGTAGTGGGTAAGATCTATGACGGAGCGGTGGCACAGATCCTGGATGTGGCAGGAGCGGAGCAGGACTGGTTCCGGATCATCTCCGGTAATGTGGAGGGTTATATCAAGGCAGAGTTTTTCATTTACGGAGATGCAGCAGCTGAGGTTGTAGACAATTATGTGACCAGATATGCTGTGGTTACTGCAGACCGTCTGAATGTGAGACAGGACCCTGCCACAGATGCAAAAAGAATTGGTTACATTGACAATGGAGAAAAGGTAAAAATTCTGGAGAATGACGGAGACTGGCTGAAGGTACAGTACACCGACAGCAAGGAAGGCTATGTCTCTGCGGAATATGTGACGATCTCGGAAGAATTTATCTATGCGAAGACAATAGAAGAGGAACAGGCGGAAATTGCCGCACAGAAGGCATTGCAGGCAAGAGAACAGACTGCCGAGCAGGATGCCCCGGAGGTGATCACGAACATCACACTTCCCACTACAACCTATACCTCAAATGAGGAGCTCAGACAAGGAATCATTGATTATGCCATGCAGTATCTGGGCAACCGGTATGTACACGGAGGTTCCAGTCTGTCAGGGGGTACGGATTGTTCCGGATTCACATGCTTTATCTACGCGGAGTTCGGCTATTCTATCAGCCGTACACCGGGAGGACAGTATTCCGGTGCCGGACGCAGTATCAGCTCTGAAGAACTTCAGCCCGGAGATATTGTATGTTATAGTTCCAATGGAGGGAAGAGCTGTACCCACGTAGGACTGTATATCGGTGACGGACAGATCATTCATTCCGCTAATTCACGGAAAGGTGTCATCATCAGCGCAGTGGATTACAGCCCCATTATTGCTATGAAAAATGTTATTGATTAGCCACATTCGTATTTAAATTATGGAGTACCCGTCTAACGCTGGCACCTGTGAAAGTATAGAAGCGTGATAAAGCAGAAGTGCGGACAGAAGCAGAGAGTAGACATTGTAAGAGCACTCTGCATGCAGCCGAAGACAGAGAGAGCAAAACAGGTTTTGAATGTGTTTACGTTTGAACATGTGGAGAATCATGCAGAGTAAATCAATGATACAAAAGGCCTTCCGGAGAACTCCGGAGGGCTTTTACGAGTTAACATAAATAGGAGACAAGATATGTCGGAAAAAGATACCCCAAATTTCAGACTGAGATTATGGAAATTATTCCTGTCCACATTATATTTAAGTGCATTCACCTTTGGCGGCGGTTATGTGATCGTCACCCTGATGAAGAAAAAATTCGTGGATGAATACCACTGGATCGAAGAAGACGAAATGCTGGATCTGGTGGCCATCGCCCAGTCCTCGCCCGGCGCGATCGCAGTCAACGGAGCCATTGTGGTGGGGTACAAGCTGGCCGGGATCCCGGGGACACTGGTGGCGATCCTCGGAACGATTCTGCCTCCTTTTGTCATCATTTCCGTGATCTCCATCTGCTACAATGTATTCCGCAGTAACTTCTTCGTGGCGCAGATGCTGTCGGGTATGCAGTCAGGAGTGGGAGCCGTAATTGCTTCCGTGACCTATGACATGGGAGCACCTATCGTAAAAGAAAAAGATCCCATGTCACTTGTTATCCTGTTAGGAGCTTTTCTGGCAGCATGTATTCTGGAGATCAATGTGATCTACATTGTGATCGTCTGCGGACTGCTTGGTGTGGCACGGACGCTCCTTGCTAAAAGGAGGACCGGAAAATGATCTATCTGCAATTATTTTTAAGCTTTCTGCAAATAGGAATGTTCAGCTTCGGCGGCGGTTATGCCGCAATGCCGCTGATCCAGGGGCAGGTGGTCACACTCCATGGGTGGCTTACCATGTCGGAATTCACAGATCTGATCACGATTTCACAGATGACACCGGGACCCATTGCAGTGAATTCCGCTACTTTTGTGGGAATGAAGATCGCCGGGATTCCCGGAGCTATTGTGGCTACGGCAGGATGCATCCTGCCGTCCTGCGTCATTGTGACGATCCTGGCAAGACTATACCTGAAGTATCGTAACCTGGATCTGATGCAGGGAGTGCTGAAATCTCTGCGGCCGGCTGTGGTGGCCATGATCGCATCGGCAGGGATACTGATCCTCAAAAATGCATTCTGGGGAAGTGGGGAGAGCATCTTACTGACGGGAACTGAGTGGAGCATGGTAGTGATCTTCGGAATCTGTGTGCTGCTGCTTCGGAAGACGAAATTAAATCCTGTATGGGTCATGGCGCTGGCGGGTGTCATAAAAGTGGGAATTTCTATGATGCTCCGGGGAACCTGTTTCCAGTAAAAGCTGGAACCGTGAGGGTTGACAGCGAAACGGAAAAAAAGTATCATATATAAGATATTGAGCAATTCATCATAAGAGCGGAAGGGTAGAAGACCATGGCACTTAGCAAGAAGCCCACAACGGGCATGAAAGATATCCTGCCGGAGGAGATGCAGATCCGTGATTACGTGATCAGCGTCATCAAGGACACCTACGGCAAATTCGGTTTTACTTCCATTGAGACTCCCTGTGTGGAAAATATTGCAAACTTAAGCAGTAAGCAGGGTGGCGACAATGAGAAGCTGATCTTCAAGATCTTAAAGCGCGGCGAGAAGCTGAACGTGGCAGCCGCAACCACAGAGGAAGAGGTAGTGGACAGTGGTCTGCGTTATGACCTGACGGTGCCTCTGGTACGTTATTATTCCAACAACGCGGCAGCTCTGCCGTCTCCTTTCAAGGCATTGCAGATGGGCAATGTATGGAGAGCGGACAGACCCCAGAGAGGCAGATACCGTCAGTTCATGCAGTGTGATATCGATATCCTCGGTGAGCCATCTAACTTAGCAGAGATCGAACTGATCCTGGCGACCACCACCACACTGGGCAGGCTTGGATTTAAAAATTTCCAGATCCGTATCAATGAACGCCGTATTCTGAAGGCAATGGCTGCTTACAGCGGATTCCCCGAAGAGTCCTATGACAGCGTATTTATTACTCTGGACAAAATGGATAAGATCGGCCTGGAAGGCGTGGAAGCAGAGCTTTTGGAGAACGGTTTTGATAAGGCATGCGTAGACAAGTATCTGGAACTGTTCAAGGGACTGGAAAGTGCAGAGGACGGTGTGGCTTATCTGGCAGATACGCTGGAAGGATTCTTAGAGCCTGAGATCGCCCAGAGTCTCAGAGAGATCATGGACAGCGTCAGAGCGACGAAGGCTTCCGATTTCGAGATCGTGTTCGACGCTACGCTGGTAAGAGGTATGTCTTATTATACCGGAACCATTTTCGAGATCGCTATGCCGGAATTCGGCGGCAGCTGCGGTGGCGGCGGACGTTACGACAAGATGGTCGGCAAATTTACCGGCAATGATGTGCCCGCCTGCGGATTCTCCATCGGCTTCGAACGTATCATCATGCTGCTCATGGAGAGAGGATTCAAGGTGCCCACGAGACCGAAGCAGGTAGCATATCTGATCGAGAAGGGGGTCAGCGGCGAAAGGCTGTGTGAAGTGATCGCACAGGCGCAGGAAGCCCGTAAGGACGGTACCCAGGTACTGGTAGCCCGCATGAACAAGAACAAGAAGTTCCAGAAGGAACAGCTGAATAAGGAAGGCTACGAAGAATTCGTGGAATTCTATAAGGAAGAATTAAAGAGATAAAAGAAACAGACGAAGGAGCAAAAGCAATGATTCAGTCCAGAACACATAACTGTAATGAACTTCGGATCGGCAACGTCGGTGAGAGAGTCACCCTGGTCGGCTGGTTCGAGAACATGAGAAAAGTCAGCAAAAATCTCGGCTTTGTCATTCTGCGTGATTTCTACGGAACCACTCAGCTGGTAGTAGAGACCGAGGAAATGATGAATGTCATGGATGGCATCAACAAGGAATCCACCATCTCTGTGGAAGGTGTGGTAAGAGAGCGTTCCAGCAAAAATGCAAATCTGCCTACCGGTGAGATCGAAGTAGTGCCCGATAAGATTGAGATCCTGGGAAAGTGTATTTACAATGCACTTCCTTTCGAGATCAATCAGTCCAAGGATGCAGACGAAAATGCCCGTCTGAAATACCGTTACCTGGATCTGAGAAATCCGAACATGAAGAAAAATATCGTGATGAGAAGCCAGATCGTGGCAGAACTGCGTCAGAGAATGTATGCGTTGAACTTCATGGAGATCACCACTCCTATCCTGACCTGTTCTTCTCCGGAAGGTGCGAGAGATTATCTGGTTCCCGCCAGAAATCATCCCGGCAAGTTCTATGCACTGCCCCAGGCACCCCAGCAGTTCAAGCAGATCCTGATGGCATCCGGTTTTGACCGTTATTTCCAGATCGCTCCCTGCTTCCGTGATGAGGATGCGAGAGCAGACCGTTCTCCCGGAGAATTCTATCAGTTAGATATGGAGATGGCATTCGCTTCCCAGGAAGATGTATTCTCCATCGTAGAGCAGGTACTTCCTCCCGTATTTGAAAAGTACGGCATTTATAAAGAAGCTTCCAGGGCGCCTTTCGTACGCATCCCCTATCTGGAGGCTATGGACAAGTACGGTTCCGATAAGCCGGATCTGCGTATCGATCTGGTACTGACCGATGCTACGGAAGTAATGCAGGGCTGCGGCTTTGCTGCTTTTGAAGGTCAGACGGTAAAGGCTATCGTAGTAGATGATTTCACCGCTACCCGTAAGCAGATCGACGCGATCTGTGCAGAGGTAGAGGTACAGACTGCACGTAAGGGCTTCTGGTTCCGCGTAGATGAGAACGGAGAGTTCGTAGGCGGTATCTCTAAGTTCTTACAGGATCGTAAAGAAGAAGTCATCAAGGCACTTGGTCTTAAGAACGGTGACTTTGTCGGTCTTGCCGCAGGCAAGAAGCTGGAAGCACAGAAGACAGCAGGCGTATACAGAAAGCTGTTGGGTGCAGCAAGTGAGAAACATATGAAGAAGGATTGCTATGAGTTCTGCTGGATCGTGGATTTCCCGATGTATGAGATCGGCGAGGAGTCCGGAGAACTGGAATTCTGTCATAACCCGTTCTCCATGCCCCAGGGTGGTATGGACGCACTGAACAATCAGGATCCCTTAGAGATCCTGGCATACCAGTACGATCTGGTCTGCAACGGTGTAGAGTTGTCTTCCGGTGCGGTGAGAAACCATGATCCGGAGATCATGATCAAGGCATTTGAGCTGGTGGGCTTAGGCGAAGCCGATGTGAAGGCTAAGTTCCCTGCCATGTACAATGCATTCTGCTACGGAGCACCTCCTCATGCAGGAATCGCTCCCGGCGTAGACCGTATGATCATGCTGATCTGTGGTGAGGAAAGCATCCGTGAGATCATTCCTTTCCCGATGAACAAGAACGCAATGGATATTATGATGGGAGCACCGGGCACGGTAGAACAGAAGCAGTTAGACGAACTGCATCTGGCGATCACCGCAAAACCGGAAGAATAATCATAAGGCTGTCGCAAGAATTTTCATGCGACAGCCTTTGTGTTGAATAGATATGGCGATTTGCAGGGAGAAAGACATGGCTGTAGGAATTTATGTATTGCATCTGCATTCGGCACAGGAAGAGGCGAGACGGAGTTTCTTACGGGAAGCGGCAGAGTGTGTGGATGAGGTGCGACGAAAAAAGACAGAACGGTTAAAGGGTACCGGAGCCAAAGCAGCCAGTCTCGGCGCCGGAATGCTGTTGCAAAAGATAGCAATGGATCTGACAGAAGGCATTGAGAATACCGATATCCTGTTCCTGGAAGAGGATGAACTGCTTGCAGTGCTGCAGGCGCGGATGCTCAGAGAGCAGACGCCCCCCTTCTCTTTTTCCTATGAATATGGAGAACAGGGCAAACCGCAGATTGTAAATTTCCCGAAAAAATTTAATCTGTCTCATTCCGGAGACTATGTGGTCTGTGGGGTCAGCGACGGAGAAGTGGGAGTGGATATCCAAAAATGGGTTCCCTTCAAAGAGCGGACGGCAGAGCGTTTTTTTGCCAAGGAAGAGTGGAAACTGCTGCAGGAGACGGACGTGGAGAAACGGACCGAGCTGTTCTACCGATTGTGGAGCAGAAAAGAAGCCTACGGCAAATATACCGGTCAGGGGATCGGCAGCGTCGTGGGAGAAGACTTTTCCGACGAGCGCAAATGGAAGGAAAAGAAGATCTGCTTCCGGGAACAGATTTTGGAAACGGGGTATTCGCTGGCGGTCTGCTACGGAACAGCAGAAGTGTTAAATTCAAGGAAAACGGGAAATAGTAAAACATAGAAAATGCATAGAAATGAGGACTTTATGAAGCAATTAATAATGTACCTAAAGGATTACAAGAAAGAGTCTATCCTGGCACCGTTGTTCAAGCTGCTGGAAGCGTTTTTTGAACTGATGGTTCCTCTGGTAATGGCAAATATTATTGACTATGGTATTTCCAACCGGAGCATGGGTTATATCGGGAAAATGGGACTGCTCCTGCTGCTCCTTGGCATAGTGGGACTGGCATCGTCCATTACGGCGCAGTTTTTCGCGGCCAAGGCGGCAGTGGGATTTTCTACCAAGCTGCGCCAGGCACTGTTTAATCATATCGAGGATCTGAGTTTTACGGATATTGATAAGGCTGGAACTTCCACCATGATCACCCGTATGACCAGTGATGTGAACCAGGTGCAGTCCGGTGTGAACATGACCTTACGTCTGTTCTTACGTTCCCCGATCATTGTATTCGGTGCCATGATCATGGCATTTACCATTGATGTGAAATGTGCACTGATCTTCGTGGTGGCAATTCCATTATTGTCCGTTGTGGTATTCGGCATTATTTTATCCACGATTCCCCTGTACAAAAAGGTGCAGTCCAAGCTGGATCAGGTGCTGGGCATTACCAGAGAGAATCTGACCGGCGTCCGTGTCATCCGTGCGTTCCATCAGGAAGCCAAGGAAGCGGACCGCTTCCGGGAGAATAACGAAGCATTGTCGGCCATGCAGATCTTCGTGGGCAAGATCAGCGCCTGCATGAATCCTGTGACCTATATCATTGTAAACGGAGCCATCATTGCTCTGATCTATACCGGTGCCGTACAGGTCAATATCGGTAACTTAAGCCAGGGTGAGGTGGTAGCGATCATCAACTATATGAACCAGATCCTGGTAGAGCTGGTGAAGCTGGCGAATCTGATCGTGACCATGACCAAGGCATTGGCGTGCGCGGAACGTGTAGCCAGCGTGTTTGAGATCGGTGCCGATGCAACAGAGGATGAGAAAAAAGCAGCTCTGGATAACAGTATTGCTGCAAAAGTGGATGAAAAAGCCCCTTTTCTGAACTTCAACCATGTATCCCTGACTTATCAGGGAGCCGGTGCACCGACTTTACAGGATATCAATTTCACCGTAAACCGTGGCGATACCGTAGGTATCATCGGAGGTACCGGTTCCGGTAAGACCTCCCTGGTGAATCTGATCCCCGGTTTCTATCCGGCGACGGAGGGTGAGATCCTGTTGGAAGGCAGAGATATCCGGACCATGAGTGATGAGGAACTGCGGGGACGCATCGGTGTCGTGCCGCAGAAGGCAGTCCTGTTCAAGGGAACGATCCGCAGTAACCTTCAATGGGGCAAGCCGGACGCTACCGAAGAGGAGATGTGGAAAGCACTGGAGCTTGCACAGGCATCGGAAGTGGTAGACGGTAAGCCCGGAAAGTTAGATGCAACTGTGGCACAGAACGGCAAGAACTTCTCCGGTGGACAGAGACAGCGTCTGACGATTGCAAGAGCCTTAGTCAGAAATCCCGAGATCCTGATCCTGGATGACAGCGCCTCCGCACTGGACTATGCAACAGATGCAAAACTCCGTGCAGCACTTCGTACCTTGGAAGATAAGACCACAACCTTTATCGTATCCCAGCGTGCCTCCACGATCCGTCATGCGGACAGGATCATCGTTCTGGATGATGGAGAGATCGCAGGTATGGGAACCCATGATGAGTTGTTAAAGGATTGCACCGTATATCAGGAGATTTATTATTCCCAGTACCCTGAACAGAGAGGAGGTGTCCGGTAATGCAGAAGAAAAATAACAAAGAGACGATGAAGCGGGTATTGAAATATATCCGGAAATATACACCGGCACTGGTACTTTCCCTGCTGTTAGCAGGCCTGACTGTGTTACTGACCTTATATATCCCTATCCTCACCGGTAATGCGGTGGATCTGATCATCGGCAAGGGACAGGTAGATATGGCCGGTATCTTTGCCATTATGAAAAAAATTGCCATCGTCATGATCATCACAGCGGTAGGCCAGTGGGTCATGAACACCTGCAACAACTATATTACCTACCATGTGATCCGGGATATCCGTACGGACGCTTTTGCAAAGCTGGAGATCCTGCCCTTAAAATATCTGGATGCCCATGCTTACGGTGATATCGTGAGCCGTGTCATTGCAGATGTAGATACTTTCGCAGATGGTCTGCTGATGGGATTTACCCAGTTATTCACCGGTGTACTGACAATTCTGTGTACGCTGGGATTCATGCTGGTGACCAATGTGCCCATCACACTGGTAGTAGTATGCATCACTCCGGTATCCTTCCTGGTGGCAAAATTCATTGCAACCAAGACCTACTTCATGTTCAAGGAGCAGTCCGAGACCAGAGGCGAGCAGACCTCCCTGATTGAGGAAATGATCGACAACCAGAAGATCGTAAATACCTTTTCCAGAGGAGAAGCGGTGAAGAGCAAGTTTGGAGAGATCAACGGCAGATTGCAGAAATGCTCTCTGAAAGCTATCTTTTTCTCCTCCATTACGAACCCGGCGACCCGTTTCGTTAACAGTCTGGTATATGCGGGTGTCGGCGTATTTGGTGCGCTCGTAGCGATCAAGGGCGGTATCAGCGTAGGTCGTCTGTCCTGCTTTTTAAGCTATGCGAACCAGTACACCAAGCCCTTTAACGAGATCTCCGGCGTGGTAACAGAATTGCAGAATGCTTTTGTCTGTGCCGGACGTATCTTCGAACTGATCGACGAGGAGCCCCAGGTACCCGATGCTGCGGATGCAAGAGTATTAGAAGAGGCTCAGGGCAACGTAGATCTGAAGGATGTATATTTCCAGTATGTACCGGAGAAGAAGCTGATCCAGAACTTTAACCTGCAGGTAAAACCCGGTCAGAGAGTTGCTATCGTAGGTCCTACCGGATGCGGTAAGACCACTGTCATCAATCTTCTGATGCGCTTTTACGATGTGAACTCCGGTTCCATTAAAGTGGACGGCACCGATATCCGGGACATTACCAGAGGAAGTCTCCGTACCAATTACGGTATGGTATTGCAGGAGACCTGGCTGCGTTCCGGTACCATCCGTGACAATATCTGCATGGGTAAGCCGGATGCCACAGAAGAGGAAATCATCCGAGCGGCGAAGGCTTCCCATGCCCACGGCTTCATTAAACGTCTGCCCAAGGGGTATGACACCGTGATCACTGAGGACGGCGGCAGCCTGTCCCAGGGACAGAAACAGCTCTTATGCATTACCAGAGTTATGCTGTGCCTGCCTCCCATGCTGATCCTCGATGAGGCAACCTCCTCCATCGATACCCGTACCGAGATCAAGATCCAGAATGCCTTTGCTACGATGATGGAAGGCCGCACCAGCTTTATCGTAGCCCACAGACTCTCCACCATCCAGAGTGCTGATGTCATCCTGGTAATGAAAGACGGCAATATCATCGAACAGGGCAACCATGAAACCCTCCTGGCACAGGGCGGATTCTACGCGAACCTGTATAATAGCCAGTTTGCCGTGTAACGAGACATGCAAAGGCAAGGAAACTACCACTCAATGGGGAGCTTGCTCACCAGGGAGTGGTAGTTTTTTTGACTTTATACGGCGACAGCCGTCATCCACCGAAAGCCCGCCAGGGCTTTTGGCGGATGCAGGCATGGCTCGTTACACGATCTCGGCAGCGGCGCGCCCTTTGCCCTTTTCTTTTCCAAAAAAACAGAAAATATGTCGAAAAATATCAAAAAATGTAAAAATATACCAACATAATAAAAATATTGAAAATAAATTAAAATATTTCGAGAAATGTGTTGACAAATGTGCAACCTTGTATTATATTAAACTTAACAAAAGAGAAACGGAACAACCCAACAACGAAGGTTGGGAGAGAAGTACAAAAGAATCTATAGAAAGAGAGGTATAGTCCACCTAACAAGTAAAGTCCTACCACAGTCTTCCATGATGTACAACTGAATAGAACTACCAAAGAGAACCAATTTATATAGAGAACATCAAGTACACAGAAGAAAAAGTAATGACCAACAGAAGATAAGAATTATCTCACATTACAGTACATACGTACAAAAGAAAAGTGGAAAGAGAACAAAAGACAAAATGGAAGATCAAATTTAAGAAAGAGAGGGCAAGCCATTGGAGCCTGTAGTCTGAGAGGGCGTACTGATTGAAAGAATGATCGGTACGCTCTCTTATTGTTGTACAACTATTCAGATTGAACAACTATTCAGAGCCTCATTCGCAAAATCGCATCTTCGATGCTTTTCTTTTGTTGTACAATTTTCCAGTGGAAAAACCTACCGATATCATGTACAATAGAAAAGTAGTACAGATAGAGGAGTTATAAAAATGGATACAAACGAACAGAGACAGGAAAATCAGCAGAACAGACGGGAAGAAAGACATAAGAGACGGCAGAGAAGCCAGATCATTGCATATACAGTCGTGGGAATTATGATCCTGGTGCTGGCAGCGGGAATTGCTTTTGCTGTAAGCAAGATCACCGGCATGAGCCGCGATCAGCAGGAACAGCAGAATAAACTGGATGATATCATAGCTTCCGAGGAGACCATCACGGCACCTGCTACGGAACCGGTGGAGACCGTACCGGAACTGACAAATGAACAGAAGCTGGATAAGATCATAGATGAAGCCATCATTCAGAACCTGCCCCTGGAGGACAAGGTAGCAGGATTATTTATCACCACGCCGGAATCCATCACCGGTGTATCTGCGGCAGTGCAGGCAGGAGACGGAACCAAGGATGCATTATCCAAATATCCGGTAGGCGGTATCGTCTATGCGGCGAAAAATATTCAGTCCGCAGACCAATTAAAGCAAATGATCGACAATACGAAGCTGTATACCAGCTATCCACTGTTTATTGCGATCGACGGAGAAGGATCCGGAACCGACGCTGTGGCAGCGGCAGGCCTTGGAACGAAGACCGATTCCCCGGAGACCATCGGCGCATCCGGAGATGCCAACAACGCCTATACTGCCGGAACCACAGTGGGCAGTTACCTGGCAGAGCTTGGTTTCAATCTTGATTTTGCCCCTGCGGCAGATCTGAAAGTAGTGGATGGAAATGCGGCAGGCAGCAGCTCCTACGGCACGGATGCGGCAACGGTAGCCTCTTTTGTGACCGGCATGCAGACAGGATTGCAGGAACAGAAAGTAACAGCTGCTATCGGACATTTTCCCGGTATCGGCAGTACGACCCAGAGCACGAAGAATGGCATGGCTTCTACGGACAGAAGTGCGGAAGATTTCAGAGCCAATGAATTTGCAGTATTCCAGAGCTGTATTGATTCCGGTGAGACCAAAATGATCACCGTCAGCAATATGGCAGCACCTTCCCTGACAGGAGACAATACTCCTTGCTCCCTGTCCGGTGCGGTGGTAACGGATATTTTACGAAATGAACTGAATTTCCGCGGTGTGATCGTATCCGGTGCCATGAACCAGGCGGCAATCACGAACTATTACGGAGCCGATGAGGCAGCAGTACTGGCACTGCGTGCAGGGTGCGACATGATCTATGCGCCGGAGAACTTCGAGACCGCATACAACGGAGTACTGGAGGCAGTCCAGAACGGAACCATCTCCGAGGAACGCGTGAACGATTCCCTGCGTCGGATCTACCGCATCAAATATGCAGATAAAATCGAGCAATAGAAAAATGCTTATTCATCTTTTTTGTGTTATAATACCTTGAACTCAGAAACATTGTAACAGATTGGAACATTTTATAAAAAGAAAATCATTATTTTTATTAGCAGCATTCACTGTGTCAGCTACATTATTATCTGGTTGTAAAGCATCTGATTCAGTAGATAATTCAGCGGTAAAGAGTGAAGCAATAGAAATTTATCTGATGCAACATGAAAAAGCCCCCTTTTGAAAAATCAAGGGGTAAGAAGCGCGAGACGGCGCACGAGGTCCGGGGGACCTCGGACTGCGCGGACCGAAGCGGAGCGTAGACATCGAACTTTCGAGCCCTGCCAGGGCTCGAAAAAAAGAACGATACCGATTTGGTATCGTTCTTTTTTCAAGCGCGAGACGGGGATCGAACCCGCGACCCCCTCCTTGGCAAGGAGGTGCTCCACCGCTGAGCCACTCGCGCATGTCTTACAGACAAGTTATAATATACTATGGAGAGTTCTAAATGTCAACAGAAAAAGTGTGCATCTTTTTAGATAATTGCATATACAATTTGCAAAATATTCAAATGACAGAATCGGTGCTACAAGGGAAATGCTCAGTGCAGCAGTTTCTTCCGCAGCCATCCGGAGAATTTTTGCTCCACAACGATCCAGGACAGGTAAGCCAGTCCGATACTCAGCGCCACACTTAAGATCACACCGATGACAGACATTACAGACAGGGTGGAGAAGTCAAACACCGCCCGATCTAAGAACATTACCGGATAGTAATGCACCAGATAAAGGGAATAACTGATATTTCCCATAAGGATGAAAAAGCGGGGCAGAGAGAGCTTCAGCCCGGCCAGGAAAGCTAAAACCAACAGTACAAGTGCCGGAAGTCCCCACAGCGGAAGCCTGCGGAAACCGATCACATTGATCCTGGGGGTGAAAAATGCCAGCAGACAAAAAATCACCGGAATGCTTACCGCAGACAGCACACTTACAGCCATCGGCACCGGATGCTTTAAATGTCTGGTATATAAGAACCGCAGCAGATAATAAGCGAGGATTCCAAAGATGAATTCCAGCATGACAGGATCACCGTAAAACATAAGAACAGGAGAAAGTATCCCACCTATCGGAGACTGCCAGGAGGAAATCACCGGAGCACATATCTGGACTGCCCCTACCAGAACGACCAGGAATGCACTGCAGATCAGACCACGATATTTCATGCTGATATGAAAGGCAATGAAAAATAACAGATAGAACAGCATTTCACAGTTGATAGTCCATCCGATCCGCACCAGAGGCTGGATAATTCCACCACCGATATCAAAAGGAATAAACAGCAGGCTCTTGACCAGGTAGGAAAGATTGTGTCTGGTCTGCTGGAACATGGACGGGAAGAAAAGCAGCATTGCGTAAGTGCCGAACGTCATCAGATAATACAGCGGCAGAATCCGGATCAGCCGTTTGCGGAAGAAGTATTTTGTACTTTTTTCCGTGGTGAACATGATCATAAACCCACTGATGCAGAAAAATATGTCTACCCCGAAGGCACCGAAATTTAAGAAACGGACATGTTGGAACACCACAAAAAGAGCAGCCAGACCGCGTAAAGCCTGGATGCTGTCAAAATGCAGATCTTGAAATCTCTTGTTTATTGCGATATTTTCCATAAAAATCATACCTTTTTCTTACTTATTTCCGAAACATATTCTCATTCTAACATTTTTTTAAAGAATAGGGAAACATTTTATCTATTCCGTAAAATAACTTGCGCACCGGGGTATAAAATAATACAATGATAAGGAGTAAAGCATTGGGGAATTGACAGGATGGGACAAATATGAGTGTAGACAGACAGCAGATGTTAGAGACAGCAGAACGGTTAAACCAACAGATGGCAGATGGGATCCCATATACCTGGGAGACACTGGAACAGGCATTGTCCTTTGTGACGGAGGAGAGGGATAGGGGAATCCATGGAAGAATCTGTTATTTTGCAGCCTTTTATCATCTGGATGCAGGAAATCAGGAACAGTGCCTGAAGTATCTGGACGAAAGTGTGAGATGTCTGCTGGGAACGGATCAGGAGATTCACGTAGCCAGGGTCTATAATATGATCGGTATCGTGGCACATATGCAGAACAATCTGTCTCTGGCCATGGAACAGTATGGCAAGGCATTGGATTATACAGCGAAATACAATGATAAGATGGTACATAGTATTGTATTAAGTAATATGGCAGATGCATATTATCTTATCGGAGTCTATGACAGAGCTGTGCAGTGTTATAGGGAATGCATCCGTGAATTTGAAAAAGCAGGAGATGACAGCATTTACAGCCGGATCAATTTCCGGAAAATGTTGTCAGAGTATGGCTGTTGTCTGCTGCATCTGGATATGAAGCAGGAGGCAATGGATGTATGCCGCAAATTGGAAGAAACCGGAAAAAGCGAGGAGATCATTCGGGGAACGAGACTTGCGGCAAATGTATTTTTTACGTATCTGGCAGAAAGTGAAGGGAACCGGGAAAAAGCGGCAGACCATGCAAGACAGGCTGTGATGGCATTGGAAGATATGCGTCAGGTATCTTCCGAATATGACAGTATTCAGAATCTCCTCCAATATATGGAAAAGACCGGTAATATAGAATTGCTGCAGGAGGTACTGGACTGCCTGGAGCCCAAGGCGGCAATCGAACAGAATAGGAGTCTGCTGCTGCAGCTTTTGTTGTTACGTCTGCGTTATTGTAGTGCACAAATGCCCATAGAGGAATTCCGTCAGGCTACAGAGACTTTTTTCCACATCAAGGAAAGCAGCGAAATGATCGAGAGCAATCAGGTCATGTATATGCTGGAGTTGCGTAAGCGCCTGCAGGCGGCGGAAGAGGAGCAGCGTGAGCAGACGAAGAAGAGAAATAAATTACTGTATCAGTCAGAGCATGACGAATTGACAGGGCTGTACAACAAGAGAAGTCTGAACCGATATCTTGAGGATGTCTTTGAAGCTTGCAAATTAAATGAGAAAGAACTGGGAATTCTATTTTTGGATATTGATTATTTTAAACAATTAAACGACCGGTACGGGCATGGAAAAGGGGATGAAGGAATCTGCGCAGTGGCAGATGCGTTGAAAAAAATATTCCCGGAGGACTATGTGGCGCGTTATGGAGGGGATGAATTTCTGGTAGTAATGCCGGAGCGTGATCTGGCCTACGCAATGGAACATGCAAAATTGTTGTGTGCCGGTATCCGGGAATGTAAAATTCCCAATGAAGATTCCGAAGTGGAACCGTGGCTTACAATTTCTGTAGGTGGTGTCTGTGCTATTCCGAGGGAACCAAACCGGGTGTGGGATTTCCTGTCTGCAGCGGACAATACATTGTATGAACAGAAGAAAGAGCAAAAGGGGAAAGTTCGTTTTTACCAGGGAGAGGGAAAATATTTATAAGAAACATTTATAGAAATGATCAAAAAGGAATTTAGTAGCAATGGAGAATAAACAATATACTACCCGCGAACTGTTTCGCAGATTTGCACCTTATTTTAAAAAATATCGTTTTACGCTGTGCATGGATCTGTTCTGTGCAGCGTTAACCACGGTCTGCGAACTGGTACTGCCGTTAATTATGCGTTATATTACCAATGAGGGGTTGCGGGATCTGGCTGCCCTGTCGGTGAAGACCATATTTACGCTGGGCATTTTGTATTTCGGACTTCGTATCGTGGACTGCATCGCCAGCTACTATATGTCCGATATGGGACACGTCATGGGAGCGAAGATCGAGACGGACATGCGCAGAGATGCGTATAATCATTTGCAGAAGCTGTCCAATACCTACTATAACAATACCAAGGTCGGTCAGATCATGGGACGGATCACCAATGACTTATTCGATGTGACGGAATTCGCCCATCATTGCCCGGAGGAATTTTTCATCGCCGGGATTAAGACAGTGATCTCTTTTGTCATTCTGGTAAATATCAATCTGCCGCTGACTTTGATGATCTTTTTATGTGTACCGCTTATGTGCGGCGTGTGCATGATCCTGAATTTCCGGATGCGGAGCGCTTTCCGTAAGCAGCGCAACCAGATCGGCGAACTGAATGCCCGGATCGAGGACAGTCTCTTAGGACATAAGGTCGTTAAGGCGTTTACCAATGAAGAAGTGGAGAATGAAAAGTTCGAGAAGGACAACGGTACCTTTCTGGATATTAAGAAGCTGACCTACCGTTACATGGCGGCATTTAATACCACAGTCAAGCTGTTCGACGGACTGATGTATCTGGTAGTCCTGGTGGCAGGCGGTATCTTCATGGTAAGAGGCAGGATAGCCGCCGGTGATCTGGTGGCATATATGCTGTATGTGTCCACACTGATCGCAACGATCCGTCGTATCATCGAATTCGCCGAGCAGTTCCAGAGGGGTATGACCGGCATCGAGCGTTTTTTACAGATCGTGGATGCGGATATCGAGATCTTTGACGAGCCGGATGCGGTTGAACTGAAAGACCCGAAGGGAGAGATCTCTTTTGAAAAAGTAAGTTTTGAATATCCGGATGATCACAACAAGGTATTTACGAATCTGAACCTGCAGATCCATGCGGGGGAAAAGGTGGCGATCGTCGGCCCCTCCGGTGGAGGAAAGACGACACTGTGCAATCTGATCCCCAGATTCTATGATGTCTCAGAAGGAAAGATCCTGCTGGATGGTCAGGATATCAAGCATTTCACGTTAAAGAGCCTGCGCGGCAATATTGGTATCGTGCAGCAGGATGTATATCTGTTCTCCGGTACGATCTATGAAAATATTTCCTATGGACGTCCGGGAGCTTCCAAAGAAGACGTGATCAAGGCAGCAAAGCGCGCCGGAGCACATGATTTTATCATGGGCCTGAAGGATGGCTATGATACTTATGTGGGAGAACGTGGTGTGAAGCTGTCCGGTGGACAGAAGCAGCGGATCAGCATCGCCAGAGTATTTCTAAAGAATCCGCCTATTATCATACTGGATGAGGCTACTTCTGCACTGGATAATGAGAGTGAATTTGCGGTGGCGAAGTCCTTGGGAGAGCTGTCGGAGGGACGCACGACCCTGACCATAGCCCACAGACTTTCCAGTATCCGTAATTCGGATAGAATCCTGGTGCTGACAGACGATGGTATCGTGGAGGAAGGCGATCACGACCAGCTCATGGAACAGAAGGGAATTTATTATCAGTTCTATGAAACAGCCAATGCTTTGAAATAATATTACAAAAACGGAGGTAGAGCTATGAAACTTGTGTTTGTGGGGGCAGACCATGAAGTAACCGGAAGCTGTCATTATCTGGAGGTTGCCGGGAAACATATTTTAGTGGACTATGGTATGGAGCAGGGCATCAATGTATTTGAAAATGTGCCACTGCCGGTGGCGGAATCCATGATCGATTATGTATTCCTGACCCATGCCCATGTGGATCATTCGGGCCTTCTGCCGCTTCTGTATGCCAGAGGCTTCAGAGGACAGATATATACCACGGATGCTACGGCGGATCTGTGCAGCATTATGCTGCGTGACTGTGCACATATCCAAACCGCCGAAGCGGAGTGGAAGAATCGTAAGGCAAAACGTTCCGCGAACAATGCTGTGGTGGAGCCGCTGTATACCATGGAGGATGCAGATGGTGTGATCCGCCGGTTCGTTCCCTGCCATTACAATACGATCGTGGAAGTATGCGAGGGAGTAAAAATTCGTTTTACGGATATCGGACATCTGCTGGGTTCCGCCAGCATCGAAGTCTGGCTGACGGAGGACGGTAATACGAAAAAAATCGTATTTTCCGGCGACATCGGCAACAAGCACCAGCCGTTACTTAAGGATCCGACACCTACGAAGGAAGCGGATTATGTCGTGATGGAGTCTACCTATGGAGACAGACTGCATCCGAAGGATAAGCTGGATTATGTGGCAGAACTGACCAAGGTGCTGCAGGAGACTTTAGACCGGGGCGGTAACGTGGTGATCCCGTCCTTTGCTGTGGGCCGTACCCAGGAGATTCTGTATTTCCTGCGGAAGATCAAGGTAGGACGCCTGGTAAAGGGCCATGAAGATTTCCCGGTGTATGTGGACAGTCCCATGGCGGTAGAGGCTACCGGCGTATTCCAGGAGAACAGGTGGGAATGCTTCGATGAGGAGGCTATGGAATTCGTAAAAGAGGGCATTAATCCCATTGCTTTTTCGGGATTAAAGCTGTCCATCACCAGTGAGGAATCCAAAGCCATCAACTTTGACGAGACACCCAAGGTCATTATCTCCGCATCCGGTATGTGTGATGCAGGACGTATCCGGCATCATCTGAAGCATAATCTATGGAGACCGGAGTGTACGATCCTGTTCGTCGGCTATCAGTCGGTGGGAACACTGGGCCGGGCACTGGTAGAGGGTGCTGACGAGGTGAAGCTGTTCGGTGAGGCGGTTTCAGTGCGCGCCGAGATCCGGAAAATGACGGGACTGAGCGGTCATGCGGATAAGGAAGGTCTGATCGACTGGATTCAGGCCTTTGAAGAAAAGCCGAAGAAGGTGTTCGTGGTACATGGAGAGGACAGCGTATGTACTGGATTTGCCGAGTGCCTGAAGATCGAGTACGGACAGAGAGCCTATGCTCCTTACAGCGGTACGGAGTTCGACCTGGCAGGCAATAAGTTCACCTATGAGGCAGCACCTGTTGCCGTCCAGAAAAAGACGAAGCCTGCTACCGGAGTATTCGAACGACTGCTTGCCTCTGCAAGACGCTTATTGGCACTGGTTACGAAGAGCGAGGGTGTCATGACTAACAAGGATATGGCGAAGTTCGCGGACCAGATCAATTCCCTGTGCGACAAGTGGGAGATATAAAGTGCATCCATAGGAAGTATTTCTGACTGCTTGCAGGCGGGAAATACTTCCTATGAGAGGCACAAACAACCCTGAGTATGTAGGACGATAGTCCGGAATACGAAGGGGGGTACGATTTCGAGAGTGCGTAGCACGGAGAAATCGTTTATATATTTAGAAGACAGAATCAGAATAAGGAGACAACATGAGTTTAGCGGATCATATTTTTATCGATATGTGCAATGACATTTTAACCAACGGTACCAGCACGGAGGGCGAGAAAGTGCGCCCCCACTGGCCGGACGGCACTCCTGCCTACACCATTAAGAAATTCGGAGTGGTGAACCGGTACGACCTGTCAAAGGAGTTCCCAATCCTGACCTTGCGCCGGACGGCATTAAAATCCGCCACAGATGAGATGCTGTGGATCTGGCAGCGCAAGTCCAACAACATTCATGATTTAAACAGCCACGTCTGGGATGAGTGGGCAGATGAAAACGGCTCGATCGGTAAGGCATATGGCTATCAGATGCAGGTGAAGCATCAGTATAAGGAAGGCATGATGGATCAGGTGGACCGTGTGATCTACGATCTGAAGAACAATCCCTTCAGCCGTCGGATCATGACCAATATCTATGTGCATCAGGATCTGCACGAGATGAATCTGTATCCCTGTGCATATAGTATGACCTTTAACGTGACGCAGAAGTCGGGAGAGGACAGGCTGACATTGAATGCCATTTTAAACCAGCGTTCCCAGGATGTGCTGGCGGCGAATAACTGGAATGTTGTCCAGTATGCGGTATTGGTTCATATGCTGGCACAGGTATGTGATATGAATGTGGGAGAACTGGTGCATGTGATTGCAGATGCACATATTTATGACCGTCATGTGGATGCCATTAAAGAACTGATCAGCAGAGAGCCTTTCCCGGCACCGAAGTTCTGGCTGAATCCGGAGATCAAGGATTTCTATCAGTTCACACCGGATGATGTAAAGCTTGAAGGCTACCAGACAGGGGAGCAGATCAGGGATATTCCGATTGCAATCTGACATGAGTAAGTAGGGCGGTAGCCCGGAATACGAATATCAGTACGGTTTCGTGAGTGCGAAGCACGGAGAAACCGGTTATTATCATAGAAACAAACAGAAACGAGGTACACCATGAATTTAATTGTAGCAGTAGACAACAACTGGGCCATCGGCAGCAAGAACGAACTGCTGATCCGCATCCCCAACGATCACAAGCATTTCCGCGAAGAGACGACAGGTAAGGTAGTGGTTCTGGGACGCAAGACTTTGGAGACTTTCCCGCAGGGCATGCCTTTAAAGAACCGCATCAACATTATTTTGTCCAAAGATCCGAATTATCAGGTCAAGGATGCGATCGTGGTACACTCTATTGAAGAATTGCTGGAAGAACTGAAGAAATATGACGAAGAGAATATCTATATCATCGGCGGAGAGAGTATTTACCGCCAGATGCTGCCTTACTGTGACGTGGCCCATGTGACGAAGATTGACCATGCCTACGAGGCGGATGCCTATTTCCCGGATCTGGACAGCGATCCCGAGTGGGAGATCACCGCGGACAGTGACGAGCAGGTCTATTTTGACATTACCTATCAGTTCTTAAAGTACGAGCGCAAGAAAGCCTGAGTGCGGAAAACGATGAAAAAGAAGATATATTTGGCAGTTACGGTTTTACTGCTTACTCTGGCAGGAATATATGTGGCAGCCAGAATGATTCTGTGGGGTGGTCCCGTAAGTTTTCGCAGTTATGTGTTGTTACTGGGGGATCTGCTGTGTCTGCTGCTTCTCCTGTTTTATGTATATCTGAGAGTACCCATCAGGCTGCACCGGAAAATACGGGACAAGTGGGGAACTCCCGGGAAATGGGAGTGGCTGGAGGATATCGGCATTGCTTTGTGGGCAGTGCTGTGCCTGATCGTCACGTTTGCCGGAATTGCCTGGATTTGGTTTGAAAATGACATCCCTTCGGAGACGCGGCTCACAGAGAATCTGATCAGTGTGGAAGAGATGGAGTTCCCGGACAGGCACTGGTATTCCTACTGGCGCCCAGAGGGCGTGCTGTTTCGGAGAGAGACGGAGCTTGCCGGTGAGGATTACATTACTTATCTGACGGAATTGATGGACAAGGAAGAAAATACCCACCCGGAGGATGCAGAAACGGTAGCAAAGCAGGCGATGGAAGAACAGTGGCTTGCGGAATACTATGCGTCGGAGACGGAAACCGCGGAAGATGTACAGGATCCCTTAGAGCCTTACGCACAGGCAGTATATGATGCTGTGCTGCAACAACAGGGCTTTTCCTTCGAAGTCTGCTACAATGCCAAAGGCAATTTCTATCTGCAGCTGGGAGAACAGGAGCAGGCGGCATACACGCTGGTCTACAATCGTACCTCGCAGAACGGAAAATGTGAGATTTTCGTGCTGTACCGGAATCCGGAAGAGAATCTGTCCACAGAGGCAGCACAGATCGTGGAGTTTTATGCGGTCCGCAGTGAAGATCTGCAGGTCATTGCGGGGGATAAGACCGGATGGTCAGTGGTAGCGAACAGTGCATATCAGGAAGCTACCGGAGAAAAATAATTGTAGTGAATTTAATTTGAGTTTTCAGCTAAAAGGAGAAATGAGCCACATTTTCGCTGAAAAAAGCACTGGAAAGCATAAATGTGTATATTGACTTTTATTACAAATGGTATAATAATGAAAATCAATAAATTCTGTTAAGAGAAATCAACAGGCAGAGTGGTAAACCGAGGAAAGAAGGAATACAAAATGGAAAAGAAGAACATTGACTGGGGTAACATCGGTTTCGGTTATATCCCTACGGATTACAGATATGTGTCCAATTACAAGGACGGCAAATGGGATGACGGTCAGCTGACCCAGGACCCCAACATCGTATTAAATGAGTGCGCAGGTGTACTGCAGTATGCACAGACCGTATTCGAGGGTTTGAAGGCCTACACCACAGAAGACGGACATATCGTAACCTTCCGTCCTGACTTAAACGGTGAACGTCTGGAGTCTTCCGCAGCAAGACTGGAGATGCCCATTTTCCCCAAGGAGCGTTTCGTGGAAGCTATTACCGAGACTGTTAAGGCAAACGATGCTTTCGTGCCTCCTTACGGCAGCGGTGCAACTCTGTACATTCGTCCTTATATGTTCGGCAGCAACCCTGTCATCGGTGTAAAGCCTGCGGATGAGTATCAGTTCCGTATCCTGTGCACCCCTGTGGGACCTTACTTCAAGGGCGGCGTTAAGCCTCTGACCATCCGTGTCACCGACTTTGACCGTGCGGCACCTCACGGAACCGGTCACATCAAGGCTGGTCTGAACTACGCTATGAGCTTACATGCTATCGTATCCGCTCACAAGGAAGGCTACGATGAGAATATGTACCTGGATGCTGCTACCCGTACCAAGGTAGAGGAGACCGGCGGTGCGAACTTCCTGTTCGTTACCAAGGACAACAAGGTCGTAACTCCCAAGTCCGACAGTATCCTTCCTTCCATCACCCGTCGTTCTCTGGTATATGTTGCCAAGGAATATCTGGGACTGGAAGTAGAAGAGAGAGAAGTATACCTGGATGAAGTAAAAGACTTCGCAGAGGCTGGTCTGTGCGGTACCGCAGCAGTTATCTCCCCTGTTGGTAAGATCGTTGACCACGGCAAAGAGATCTGCCTGCCCAGCGGCATGACCGAGATGGGACCTGTCACCAAGAAACTGTATGAGACTCTGACCGGTATCCAGATGGGCAGGATCGAAGCTCCTAAGGGCTGGATCCATGTGATCGAGTAATCGCTGACAGAAGGCTTGGAATTGTTTAAAACAGGATAATCAAAAAATGCGTGTGGATCATCTCTGCACGCATTTTTTTTGCTTGCGATGAGCCGGAGTTTGATGTAAAATGTAAGTGCTTACATAGAAATGTTACTTTGAATGATGGAAAGAGAACGATAAATGCAGATCAATGACCGTATGGAACAACTACATAATGCAGTCTCACAGACTTACACCGCAGTGGAGCCGGACGGTCCCGGGAACTGTGGGAAGCAGGAAAGGGGCAGAAGCAGAGAGATTGTCTGTGAACATTTCCTGGATGTCTATGTGGACGAGCAACTGACATTCCGTCTGACCTGCACAGCCACGCATCTGCCGGAGCTGATACTGGGGAGACTTTTCACGGAAGGCTGGATTGAAAGCATCCGGGATGTGGAGAGCATTACGATCTGCGAGAGCGGTAGAAGTGCGAGAGTATTTTTACAGGAAAATTTACGGGGAAGCGACAGACAGATATCGACAGACAGAGAGGCTTCCTGCTGCATCGGGAATCTTACTTTTCTGGGAAAAAACGGGAAAAGACAGTTACGGGAATTACCCGGGACAGAATGGCAGAATGCGTGGGTATTTGCCCTGGCGGGAGAATTCGCCGGAGACAGTAAGCTGCACAGACAGACCGGAGGAACCCACAGCTGTTATCTCGGAGTAAGAGACAAATGCGTATGCAGCATGGAAGATATCGGAAGACATAACGCATTGGATAAATGTATCGGTTATGCACTTTTGAAACAGCTGGATCTGTCGGAGTGCATTTTGTTTACTACGGGGCGGGTTCCAACGGATATGGTACAGAAAGTGATCGCTGCCGGGATTCCGGTGCTGACGTCCAAGGCAGTACCTACGGATCAGGCGATAGAACTTGCCAAGAAGTACCATCTGAATCTGATCTGCAGAGCCTGGCCGGATCGGATGGAGATTTATCATGATGCAAGAAAGTAACTCTGAGAACGGACAGGGGGGACTGCTTCATTCCGACGGAATAGCACGGAAGGAAACACAGTGAGAGGAGTCGCACATGAAAGAATTGGAAGAATGTCTGGAGGCATTACTGGCAGAGGTAAAGCCCATAGAAAAAACAGAATATGTGGCACTTACGGATTCCTGTGACCGGATCCTCGGTGAGGATATTGTGGCGCAGATGATGATTCCTCCCTATCCGAAGTCTGCCATGGACGGTTATGCCCTACGGGCAGAGGATACGCTGGGTGCGGACAGAGAACATCCGGTTACTTTACAGGTCGTGGGAGAATTATTTGCCGGAGATTGCGCAGAGATTCCCTGTAGAGGAGGATGCGCAGTACGCGTGATGACCGGTTCTTATGTGCCGGAAGGATACGATGCGGTCATTAGACAGGAAGATACCGATTATGGCGAAAAACAGGTACAGATCTACCGTAGTGTTACAGCGGGAACAAATTATTGCTGTGTAGGAGAGGATATCCGTGAGGGTGAACAGATCCTTGCACGGGGGATACATCTGCGTGCACTCCATATGGGTCTTCTGGCAAGTCTCGGCATTCACAAGGTGCCGGTCTGTGAGCGGATAAAGAGTAGTATTCTATCCACAGGTTCGGAACTGATGGCACCGGGAACGCCACTTTTACCTGGAAAAATATATAACAGTATCGCTTATATGCTGCGGGCTTCCATGGAAAGACAGGGAATACAGGTGCCTTTCACGGAAATCTGCGGAGATGATAAAGAGATATTAAAAAAACAGTTAAAGAAGGCATTGGACGTGGCGGATATTGTGATCACTACCGGTGGGGTGTCTGTGGGGAAAAAGGATCTGCTGCCGGAAGTGCTGGAAGAACTGGGAGCGAAAAAAATATTTTCCCACGCCAACATCCAGCCGGGAACTCCGACGATCGGCAGTGTCCTGGATGGTAAAGCCATCTTAAGCCTGTCGGGAAATCCTTATGCGGCGTATGCCAATTTTGAGTATTATTTTTGGGAACTGGCAGCGTATTTGACACAGGATGCATCCTTGAAAGTGCGAAGAACGTACGCGGTGCTTTCGGACCCTTATCCGAAGGTGAATAAGCTCAGACGTTTTGTCCGGGCATATGCGGAGGAAGGCAGAGTGACACTGCCCACAGCAGTACATGCGTCTTCGGTGCTTTCCAACATGAGAGACTGTAATTGCTTTATAGATATAGAACCGGGGCGGGAACTGCACCCCGGAGATGAAGTGAAGATCCAATACTTTAAATGAAACAAAGGTCACAAGACAAATCGTTTCGACGTGCTTGCACGGGAGAAACGATTTGCCTTAGTGACCTGAACGATATGAGCATAAAAGTATAGCGAAAGCTATACGATATGCGAATAGCGTTAAGGATTGCGGGAGTGCTTGCACGGAGCAATCCTTATGGTATCATTACAGGCAACTACAAGGAAAAACGTTTCGACGTGCTTGCACGGGAGAAACTATTTGCCTTGGTGACCTGAACGATATGAGCATAAAAGTATAGCGAAAGCTATACGATATGCGAATAGCGTTAAGGATTGCGGGAGTGCTTGCACGGAGCAATCCTTATGGTATCATTACAGGCAACTACAAGGAAAAACGTTTCGACGTGCTTGCACGGGAGGAAGACTAAAAATGCAGGACATGCATAAATTTACCCTTGGTACAGCGGTCCTCGCCGGCGGCAGAAGCAGCCGGATGGGACAGAACAAGGTCTTAATGGAATATCAGAACCGCAGATTCTTAGACAGGATCTGTGAGGAACTGCAGGGGTTTGATGAGAAACCCTGTATTTCTGCTGCCATGCCCGGAGAATATGAGGATCTGGGGCTTCCCATTGTCTGTGATGAGCATCGCGAAATCGGACCTATGGAAGGAATCCGGCAAGTCCTGATCCACACATCCTGCGATTATGTGTTTGTCTGTGCCGGGGATATGCCCTTTATCACGGGAGATCTGGTGCGGTATATGGCAGAATTTATTTCCTCGGACTATGACTGCTATTGCATGGTGGATGAGGATCATATTCATCCGCTGTGTGCCATTTATTCGAAAAAAATACTGCCGGTGATAGAAGAACTGATCGAACAGGGGCAGTATCGCCTGATGCAGATCCTGCGCAGGGCGCGGACCAAATACATCCGTTTGGAAAGTAGCTGTTTTGATAAAAAGCAGCTGCGCAATATCAATACCAGAGAAGAATTCGAAAGTTTAAGCCTGCCGCTTATCTTCTGCGTCAGCGGCATCAAAGACAGCGGCAAGACCGGACTGATCATTAAGCTGATCAACGAGTTCATCCGGGCCGGATACCGCGTAGGTGTGATCAAACACGACGGGCATGAGTACGCCATGGATCAGGAAGGAACGGACACGTATCGTTTTACGGAAGCAGGAGCCCAAATCAGTGCTATTTATTCCGACACGCAGTCCTCTATGAACCGTAAGGGAAAAGTGACCGCGGAGGATATGATAGCTGCCTGCGGGGATGTGGATGTTCTGATCCTGGAGGGATTGAAGGATTCCACGTATCCGAAGGTTGAAGTGGTACGGAGAGCGGTGTCGGAGCATACGGTATGTGCCACAGAGCATCTGATCGCGGTTGCAACAGATGTGGTGATGCAGGATGCGGTGAACTGTCCTGTGTATGACATAAATGACATAGCAGGTATTTATACTTGTATTTTAGGATACTTTGGTATGCCTGGGAGAGTAGTGACAGAATCGTAAGGTCTTCCGGGGAAGGGTATCCCGGAAATGGAGATTACGATGAAACTGATCAGAACAGAAGATGCAGTGGGACAGGTGCTGTGCCATGATATTACCCAGATCATTCCGGGAGTGGTGAAGGATGCCGTGTTCCGTAAGGGACATATTATCACGAAAGAGGATATTCCCGTATTGTTATCTGTGGGTAAGGAACATCTCTATGTGTGGGAAAAAAAGGAAGGTATCCTGCATGAGGACGAGGCAGCGGTAATTTTACGGGATCTGTGCATCAATGACAATATGACTGCCAGTGAACCGAAGGAAGGCAAGATCGAGATCCGGGCAGCAGCAGACGGATTGCTCAAGATCAATTCCGAAAAATTACGTGCGGTGAACGGACTGGGAGAGATGATGATCGCCACCATTCACGGCAATTTTCCGGTGAAAGCCGGAGACAGGCTGGCGGCCACGCGCATTATCCCACTGGTGATCGAAGAGGAAAAAATGAACCGGGCAAAGGAAGCAGCCGGTGGGGAACCGCTTCTTAAGATCCTGCCCATGTCCCATAAAAAGGTGGGGATCGTCACCACCGGCAGTGAAGTATTTAAAGGCAGGATACAGGATGCTTTTGGACCTGCTATCCGGGCAAAGCTTGCGGCATATGATACGGAAGTGATGGGACAGGTGATCCTGGATGACTGTCAGGAAGATATTTCGGCAGCGATTCTTAAGTTTGTCCGTCAGGACGCAGACATGGTGCTGTGTACCGGCGGTATGAGCGTGGACCCGGACGACAGGACACCGGGAGCGATCAAAGCTACGGGAGCGGATATTGTGTCTTATGGGGCACCGGTGCTTCCCGGAGCCATGTTCCTGTTATCTTATCTGGGAGAGATTCCGGTGCTGGGACTGCCGGGCTGCGTGATGTATGCGGGACGCACGGTATTTGACCTGGTACTGCCGAGAGTACTGGCAGGAGAACGATTAACGAAAGCTGATCTGGACAGCTACGGAGAGGGCGGATTGTGCCTGAATTGTGAAGTATGTCACTTCCCCAATTGCGGCTTTGGGAAACAGTAAACAACAGAAAGGAAACAAAAATGTCAGGCTTTACTCATTTTGATGCGCAGGGAAACGCCATCATGGTAGATGTAACAGACAAGGATATTACAGAGAGATGTGCTACGGCAAGCGGCTGTATCCGGGTGAGCCGTGAAGTATTTGATGCGGTGAAGGGCGGTACGGCGAAAAAAGGAGATGTTCTGGGAACTGCGCGGATCGCAGGGATCATGGCGGCCAAACGGACCTGGGAACTGATCCCTTTGTGTCATCCACTGATGCTGACAAAGGTCACCATAGATTTTGCTATGGAAGAGGAGACCTGTACGATACGGTGTTTCTGTACAGCAAAATTATCCGGACGTACCGGCGTGGAGATGGAGGCACTGACCGGGGTGAATGTGGCACTGCTTACCATCTATGATATGTGCAAGGCAATGGACCGCGGCATGGAAATGGGAGAGATCCATCTGGAGGAAAAGATGGGTGGCAAGAGCGGACATTTTCAAAGAACAGAATTTGAAAAAATATAATAAAAAAATGACAGTAGTAATGACAACGATCCTGGCAGCAATGCTGCTTGCAGGATGTGAATCTGAAACGAAGAATGCAGCAGATACCGGGGCGGCTGCTTCCGAAACAAATGCTCAGGCAGATGTGGAAACAGGCAGCATGGCGCAGGATACGGAGAACGGTGAAGCTGTGGAACTGACCATTTTAGCGGCAGCTTCCCTGACGGATGTATGCAACGAGATCAAGACAGAGTATGAAGCAGCACACCCAAATGTGACACTGAACTTTTCTTATGGAGCATCCGGTGCCTTACAGACACAGATCGAGGAAGGCGCTCCGGCAGATCTGTTTTTCTCCGCAGCTACCAAACAGATGACAGCTTTGAACGATGAGGGACTGATGGATTCGGATTCTATTGTGAAGCTGTTGGAAAATAAGGTAGTTCTGATCGTTCCGGAAGGCAGGGATAAAGACATTACCTCTTTCGAAGATGTGGCAACAGATAAAGTCGGCATGATCGGTCTGGGAGAGCCGGGCAGTGTGCCGGTAGGTCAGTACTCCGAGGAGATTTTCACCTCTCTGGGAATTTGGGATACGGTAAAGACAAAAGCAAACTACGGCTCCGATGTCCGCACGGTACTCTCCTGGGTAGAAACCGGTGCAGTGGACTGTGGCGTGGTATATGCAACGGATGCTTATGTGGGCGAGAACATCAAGATCGTCTGTGAGGCTCCCGCGGGCTCCTGTAAACAGGTGATCTATCCGGTGGGAATCGTGAAGGCAAGTGAACACGCAGATGTGGCAGCAGAGTTCCTTGCCTATCTGCAGACCGATCATACCATGCAGAAATTTGAAAGCTACGGATTCTCTGCGGCAGAATAGGAGCAGAAATGGATTTTTCACCCTTATGGATCTCCCTGAAGGTCGCGGTATGTGCGACGGTGTTTACGTTTTTCTTAGGTCTGCTTTCTGCCAGGCTGGTCATCTCCTTAAGATCGGGCAAGGCACTGATTGACGGCATTTTCTCTCTGCCGATGGTATTACCTCCTACGGTAGTCGGATTTTTCCTGCTGATCATTTTCGGGAAAAACAGTCTGTTAGGCGGGCTGCTCTTAAAAATGGGAATCAGTGTGCTGTTCACCTGGCAGGGGGCGGTGATCGCGGCAGTGGTGGTATCTTTTCCCATTATGTACCGGACAGCCCGCGGCGCCCTGGAGCAGGTGGATGTGAATCTGATTTATGCTGCAAGGACGCTGGGAATGTCGGAGGCAAAGATTTTTTTCAGGATTCAGCTGCCGGCGGCATGGCCCGGGGTGGCGGCTGCCACGATTCTGGCATTCGCCAGGGCTATGGGGGAATTCGGTGCGACGATCATGTTAGCCGGAAATATTCCCGGAAGGACACAGACCATGTCGGTGGCAATCTACACGGCAGTGCAGAGCGGTGACCGCAGTCTTGCCTATTACTGGGTAGCTATTATCATGGGAATATCCTTTTTCACCATTTTCCTGATGAATTACTGGATGGGTTATCAGGAGAGGAGAGGCGGTGGGAAGAGATAATGGCTTTGTATGTGGATATTGAGAAAAAATGTGGTGACTTTCTACTGAAAGTAAAGTTTACCGCACAAAAAGAAGTACTGGGTCTGTTAGGTGCTTCCGGCTGCGGCAAGAGTATGACACTTAAATGCATTGCAGGAATCGAAAAGCCGGACCGCGGCGTGATCCGGCTGGATGATAAAGTGTTTTTTGATTCGGAGAAACGGATCCATCTGCCGGTACAGAAGAGGAGAGTAGGCTATTTATTTCAGGATTATGCCCTCTTCCCGAATATGACGGTGCTGCAGAATATCATGTGCGGCGCAGGTGACAGGAAGAAAGCATCGGAATATGTGAAACGTTTTTTCCTGGAAGGCAAGGAGCAGCTGTACCCGGCGCAGTTGTCCGGTGGACAGAAGCAGCGTACCGCCATGGCAAGAATGTTGGCAGGGGAACCGGAGATACTGATGTTAGATGAGCCCTTTACAGCACTGGACAACTACCTGAAGATGCAGTTGGAGCGGGAACTGATGAAGGTCATGGAAGCGTATGGGAAGACAGTCCTGTTCGTATCCCATGACCGGAACGAGGCCTATCGTATGACGGACCGCATCGCAGTCATGGAAAACGGACAGATCCTGGATGTGCAGCCGAAAGAGGAGCTTTTTCAGAATCCGTCCTCTCTGGCGGCAACGTTTCTGACCGGATGCAAAAATGTATCGGAGCTTCGGACAGAGCCTGATGGCAGGTATGCAGCAACAGACTGGGGAATGCGCCTGGCTGCGCCGCCTGAGGAAGGAAACTACAAATATGCGGCATTCCGGGCACACTATTTTCAGGTCGTTCCGGCAATGGAGGAAACGAATGTGCTGAAGTGTCATATCCTGCGGGTGATCGAGGATACCTTTTCCACAGTGGTACTGTTTTGTAACGGTAACCGGACAGGGGAACATGCGTCAGAGGTGCTGACCTATGAATTGCCGAAGGAGGAATGGCAGAAGCTGAAAAATGCAGAAACACTGTATCTGAAAATGCCGCCGAAACAGATCATATGGCTGGAAAAATAAAAGGAGTACATAATGCAGGACGGTCTGGGAAGAGAAATTGATTATTTGAGGATATCGGTGACGGACAAGTGTAATCTCCGGTGCAGATACTGCATGCCACCGCATGGGATCACGCCGTTAGCCCATGAGGAGATACTGACGCTGGAAGAAATCTTCAGGCTGGTGAGGATCATGGAACAACTGGGAATTCGGAAGGTGCGGCTGACCGGTGGGGAACCCATGGTACGGAAAAATCTGCCGTGGCTGGTGGAGCAGATCCACGGGCTGTGCGGAATCCGGGAGATTGCCATGACTACCAATGGGACGCTGTTCGCACCGCAGGCAAAAGTCTATCGCGAAGCGGGACTTACGGCAGTGAACATCAGCCTGGACACGCTGGATCCGGAACGTTTTCGCTGCATCACCGGCTGTGACCGGGCAGATCGCACAGCAGGTGTGGACAGTGTGCTCTGTGCGATCGATGCAGCGCTGGAGCAGCAGCTTAGGGTGAAGATCAACTGTGTTCCCTGCGTGGAGATGAATGGAGACGACCTGGAAGGGATTGCTATGTTGGCTGAAGACAGACCCGTGGATGTCCGGTTTATCGAGCTGATGCCCATAGGCTGTGGAAAAGAATACACCGGAATTCCCTCGAAAGAGATTTTACGCAGACTGGAGCAGCACTTTGGAAAGGCAATCGCAATTCCGGGGAAAGTGAATATAGAAACTGGCCGGTTGACAGAAAATTTTGCCAGAGAAACGAGTAATCCGGCCGACAATTCCGGTCGTAGAACGGACGGCCCGGCAGAATATTATCAGTTTCCGGGATTTTCCGGCAGGATCGGATTCATCAGTCCGATTTCCCACAAGTTCTGCAGGGAATGTAACAGAATCCGCCTGACCTGCGAGGGAAGATTGAAGCTTTGTCTGCATTATGACAGGGGACTGGAGCTTAAGCCGCTGCTTCGGGGCGGAGCAAACGATGAGGAAATTGGAAGGCATATCATAAACGCCCTGAAGGAGAAACCGTCAGAACATCATTTCCGGGAGAGGACAGCAGGCGAAGAACTGCCGGACGGTGTGGAAGAACAGCGGAAAATGGTACAGATCGGCGGATAGATACAAAACATGACCGGCGCGGGCAGGCAAAAACGGACCGGGCGGGACAGAAAGGTTGACAGTTATGGCAGGAGAAGTAGCAGCAGTATGTATCAGTGAGAAAAAAGGAACAGCCAAGCAAAATATCGGAAGCTGTAACTTTATAGAAGACTGGGGACTGGAGAAGGATGCCCATGCGGGCAACTGGCACAGGCAGGTGAGCCTGTTATCCTGGGAAGAAGTGGAAAAATTCCGCGCAAGAGGCGCAGATGTGGCAGATGGTGCTTTTGGTGAAAATCTGCTGGTGAAAGGATATGATTTTAAATCTTACCCGGTGGGAAGTATTTTCAAATGTAATGATGTGGTGTTAGAGATCACGCAGATAGGGAAAAAATGCCATTCGGAATGCGAGATCTTCCATATGGTGGGGGATTGCATCATGCCCAGAGAAGGTGTGTTCGCCAGGGTACTGCATGGCGGCAGAATCGATGTCGGTGATAGCTTAAAACTGATCAGTACCAGGAAACTCCGCGCAGGAATCATTACTGCCAGTGACAAAGGGAGTAAAGGAGAGCGGGAAGATGAGAGTGGTCCCGCTATCCGCAGGATCATAGAAAAACAGGGGTATGAAGTGGTAAGCCAGGTGGTACTGTCTGACGATGCGGAAGGTTTATACCGGGAAATGGTAAGGCTTGCGGATGAAGAAGATGTGGATGTGGTATTCACTACCGGAGGAACCGGCTTTTCTCCCAGAGATAATACCCCGGAAGCCACCATGCGGGCAGCTACCAGAAATGCACCGGGAATCGCAGAGGCAATGCGCTATTACAGCCTGCAGATCACTCCAAGGGCGATGTTAAGCAGAGCTGCCAGTGTCATCCGTAACCGGACGTTGATCGTAAATCTGCCGGGAAGTCCGAAAGCAGTGAAGGAATGCCTGGAGGCAGTACTGGATACAGTGGCTCACGGAATCCGTATCTTACGGGAAGAAGACGGGGAATGCGGTAATGGTACTTCGCTAAAAAAATAACATGCTTGTTAAATAATTAATCTAATTGAAGAATGTTTCTCAAGAAGGTATAATGTAAGCACTTACATTATACCTTCTTAAGTATTCGGGGTAGTCGGTAAAATCTTATGCCTGTTGGAAAAAATACAGTATTTATCATAACAGGACGTACACAGGAGGGTTTCATGCATTCCGAGAATATTATTTACAAAAATGAAATGAATGAAAAAACAACAAAATTCCTAGATAAATTTGTAAAGAGGGTGAAGGGAAATCCTCCCGGCGTCTGTCCGATCGCAGTGCAGCTTTCTTTTTTACAAAGTGCCAGAAGCCAGACCTGCGGTAAGTGTGTTCCCTGCCGTGACGGACTGGAACAGGTAGAGAATATGATGCGCAGCATTCTGGACGGTAAGGCGGATATGGAGACTTTTAACAACATGGTATCCCTGGCGGAAATGATTCAGGATACGGCAGACTGTGCCATAGGTTATGAGGCGGCCAACATCGTATTGCAGAGTGTGGAGCTGTTCCGTGATGAATACATGAGCCATATTGAACAGCACAGATGTCAGGAGGAAGTGGGACAGAAGGTTCCCTGTATTTCCCATTGCCCCGCACATGTGGATATTCCGGGATATATTGCGCTGATCGGTGAACATCGCTATGCGGATGCTATTAATCTAATCCGCAGGGACAATCCTTTTCCCACGGCATGCGCATTTATCTGTGAACACCCCTGTGAGGCAAAATGCCGCAGAGACCTGATTGACAGCCCGGTCAATATCCGTGGACTGAAGAAATTTGCGGTGGATCAGATCGCGGCAGATCAGGTAAAGGTGCCGGAGTGTAATGTCACTACCGGTAAAAAAGTAGCTATCGTAGGAGGAGGTCCTTCCGGATTGACGACTGCCTATTATCTGTCTTTGATGGGACATAAGGTAGATGTATATGAAGAGAGAGAAGCGCTGGGAGGAATGCTGCGATACGGTATTCCAAATTACCGTCTGCCCAAGGACAGACTGGACGAAGATATCAATGCGATCCTGTCTACCGGTAATATTACAGTGCATTACAATACTGCCATCGGCAGGGATATCACTATGGAGCAGCTTCAGGAGCAGTACAATGCGATCTATATTGCCATCGGTGCCCAGGTAGGTAAATCTGTAAACGTAGACGGCGTGAACAGCAACGGAGTCTATTCCGCAGTGGAAATGTTGGGCGAGATCGGTAAGGGCAACATTCCGGATTATACCGGCAAACGTGTGGTGGTCGTAGGCGGCGGAAACGTAGCCATGGACTGTGCCCGTTCTGCCATCCGGTGCCATGCCAAAGAGGTAACGGTGATCTATCGCAGACGTCAGATCGACATGACGGCACTGCCTTCCGAGATCCAGGGAGCCATCGAAGAGGGCGTGGAACTATTGACGCTGAATGCACCAGTGAAGATCAATGCGGATGCGGAGGGGAATGTCTGTGGATTTGTGGCACAGCCCCAGATCATCAGTGTGTATGACAAGCAGGGAAAACCTTCTGTAACGGTGGCAAATAAACCAAAGATCGAGGTGCCCTGTGAAGTGGTACTTATGGCCATCGGTCAGGATATTGTCTCTGCACCTTTTACAGAGTATGATGTGAATCCCCGAAGAAAGACATTTGAGACATTAGATACCACCAGACTTAAGAGCTATGACAAGATTTTCGCCGGCGGTGACTGTGTATTCGGCCCGGCAACCGTAATTAAGGCCATTGGTGCCGGCAAAGTAGCGGCACTGAACATTGATGAATACCTTGGGTATCATCATAAATATCTGGAGGATATTAAGATTCCGGAGCCCAGAGAAAATGACAGAACCCATTACGGCAGAGTGCATCTGACAGATCGTTCCGCCAGAGAGCGTAAGAACAATTTCGAACCGGTGGAAAACGGAATGTCCTACGATGAGGCGATGCAGGAATGCGGTAAGTGCTTAAGATGTGATCACTTCGGATGCGGAGTGGTAGAAGGAGGCAGAGTATAATGGTAACGATCACCATAGATGGAAAACAGATTTCCGTAGATGAGAATTTATCCATACTGGAAGCTGCACAGGAGGCGGACGTCAAGATCCCCACACTCTGCTACCTGAAGGATGTCAATGAGGTAGGAGCCTGCAAAATGTGTGTTGTGGAGGTGGAAGGCAGCAGACATCTGGTAACCTCCTGCAATACAAAAGTAAAAGAGGGAATGGTGGTGAACACTCATTCCGAGAGAGTGGTGAACAGCAGAAAGCAGGTATTGAACATGCTGCTTGCCAATCATGATGTCAGATGCTTCTCCTGCAGCAAATCCGGTGACTGCAGACTGCAGGATCTGTCCAATGAATATGGCATTACGAAATCCTGCTATCCCGGAAGCGCAGCCAAATTTGAAGCGAAAAAAGAGAATCCTTTTCTGACGTATTATCCGGAGCTGTGCATCAATTGTCAGAGATGTGTCAGCACCTGTAACAAGGTGTCCTGTAACGGCACCCTGCATAACAGTAAGATCGGTACGAGAACACTGATCGATGCTCCGTTCGGACCGGACTGGAAGGAGACAGACTGCGAGTCCTGTGGTAACTGCGCGGCAGTATGTCCTACCGGAGCACTGGTAGCCAAAAACCGTAAAAAGTACCAGGTCGGCAAGGTGAAAAAGGTTCTGACAACCTGTCCCCACTGTGCTACCGGTTGTCAGTATTATCTGGTGGTAAAGGATAACGAGATCGTGGATGTGGAACCGGCAAACGGACCTTCCAACAAGGGACTGTTATGTGTTAAGGGCAGATTTGGCTCGTTTAATTTCGTACATTCGCCGGAGAGATTAAAATATCCTCTGATCAAGAATCATGAGACCGGAGAGTTTGAGCGTGCTACCTGGGATGAGGCACTGGATCTCATCGCAGCGAAATTTACAGAGATCAAGAAAAAGTATGGTTCCGATGCACTGGCAGGCTTTGCCTGCTCCCGTTCTCCGAACGAGGACTGCTATATGCTGCAGAAGATGGTCCGCTGTGCGTTTGGCACCAATAATGTAGATAACTGTGCCAGAGTCTGTCATTCCGCAACCGTGGCCGGACTTGCCATGACCCTGGGAAGCGGAGCAATGACCAATCCTATCAGTGATATTACGAAGGATGTGGATGTGATCATGCTGGTAGGTTCCAACCCGGAGGAAGCACATCCTGTCATCGGTATGCAGATTCGTCAGGCGGTAGAACGGGGAACCCGGCTGATCGTGGTAGATCCCAGAGATATCGGTCTGTCCAGGCAGGCAGATATTCATCTGAAATTAAAGCCCGGTACGAACGTCGCATTTGCCAACGGTATGATGAATGTGATCATCCATGAGGGACTGGCAGACGAAGAATTCATCCGCACCAGAACCGAAGGCTTTGAAGAATTAAAAAAGATTGTGGAAGAATATACTCCGGAGCGTGTAGCCGAGATCTGTCATATCGATGCAGATCATCTGCGGGAGGCGGCACTGATGTATGCTAAGGCGAAGAAGGCTCCAATCATCTATTGTCTGGGCGTAACGGAACATTCCACCGGAACCGAAGGTGTTATGTCCATGTCCAACATGGCGATGTTAGTAGGGAAGCTGGGACGCAGCGGCTGTGGCGTCAATCCCTTACGTGGACAGAATAATGTGCAGGGTGCCTGCGATATGGGTGCACTGCCCGGTGATCTTCCCGGTTATCAGAAAGTGACAAATCCCGAGGTGATTGCTAAATTTGAAAAAGCATGGGGTGTGGAGCTGAACAAAAAACCCGGCGTACATGCAACGGATGTATTCCCTGCGGCAATCCGTAAGGAGATCCGGGGACTCTTTATCTTCGGCGAGGACCCGATCGTAACGGATGCAGACCAGCATCATATCCGCAAGGCACTGGAAAGCCTGGATTTCCTGGTATTGTCCGACCTGTTCATGACAGAGACCGCGCAGTATGCGGATGTGATCCTGCCCGGTACCAGTTATGCGGAGAAGGAAGGTACCTTCAGCAATACGGAGAGAAGAGTACAGCGTGTGCGTAAAGCGGTGACACTGGAAGGCGAGATGCGCCTGGATACCGATATTTTTATCGACCTGATGAACCGCATGGGATATCCGCAAGCCCAGCTTACTTCCGAAGAGATCATGGATGAGATCGCGTCCCTGACCCCCAGCTTTGCAGGTATCAGCCATAGAAGACTGGATAAGGGCGAGAGTATCCAGTGGCCCTGCCCGGATAAGAAACATCCCGGCACACCGATTTTACATGTGGGTAAGTTCTCCAGAGGACTGGGATGGTTCTACCCCGCAGAATATGTGCCCAGTGCGGAACTTCCGGATGAGGAATATCCGTTTATCATGATGACGGGACGTATTCTGTACCATTACAATACCAGAGCCATGACCGGCAAGACCCCGGGACTGATGGAGAAGGAAGGTCATTCCTTCATCGAGATGAATACGGAGGATGCAGTACGCCTTGGCATTGAAAATGGAGAAAAGGTAAGGGTTACATCCAGGAGAGGTACTCTGATCACGACTGCGAGAGTGGGAGAAAAAGTATCCCCGAAGGAGACCTGGATGCCGTTCCATTTCCCGGATGGCAATGCCAATATCCTGACGAATGCGGCATTGGATAAATATGCGAGAATCCCGGAATACAAAGTCTGTGCGGTAAAAGTGGAAAAGCTTCCCGCAGAGGACAGACCGGCGGAAATAATTATGGAATAAGATAATTGAAAAAACAGCTGAATAGTGTGGCTAAGAAAACAAAGAAGCAAAGTGCGTGTGGACAAAAGGTGCTGCACGCACTTTTTCTTTGCCCGAAATTTATATATTTTTCTGGACTTACAAGAAAAAATGGCATATCGTATCAAAATAGGGTATAATTATATTTTAAGATGCCAGGGTCAAAAGGTCTAAGCCCACATGAGCTTGCTCATAAGTGGGTGAAAGACCTTATGACCCGCCCCGATATGAGCATAAAAGTGGGATGATAATCCCACGATATGCGAATATTGGGTAGGGTGCTATGTGCCAGTGGCACATGTCTAGCACGGACCGAAGCGGAGCGGAGAAGAGGGAGTGCGTAGCACGGAACAATCCGTAGGCATCAAAGTCGGGGGCTTTTGACCCCGACATCATTTTAAAGCGTTCAGAGGAAATGAAAAAAGAGAACTGTAAAGGCAGGAAATGAAATGTTTTTTTATGATAAAGAAAATAATAGCAAAAATAATAAAAAAAATAGGGAAAACAGAGGGAAGAAGCAAGTAGCAGCGATGTTGGTTGCAGGAGTACTTGGAATGAGCATGGTCGTGGGACTGACCGCTTGTGGCGGGGATGACGGCACCAAAGTAGTATTTACCACGGGATTAGGTAAAAACGAGGTGTTCCGGATCGGAGATGAGTCCTGCTCTAAGGCAGAGATCATGATCTATCTGACTACGACACAGAATCAGTATGCGAATGTCTACGGAACGGAGATCTGGAACACCTCCTTAAATGGTGTGACACTGGAGGATAATGTCAAGGAGACGGTACTGGCACGGATCGCACAGATCAAGACCATGTATCTGCTGGCAAAGGAAAAAGAGGTCACGTTAGATGAAGCCGAGGAAGCAAAGGTCGTCCAGGCAGCGCAGGAGTATTATTCTTCCCTGAATGACACAGAGATCGAGACCATGGGTGCCACGGAGGAAATCGTGGAGAAGCTGTACCGGGAATATGCCATGGCGGATAAGGTCTACCGGCTGATCATTCAGGATATCAATCCGGAGATCAGCGATGACGAGGCACGCAAAATTACGGTGCAGCAGATCTTTTTTGCAACAGCATCCACGGATATGGACGGTAACTTAAAGCCCTATTCGGAAAGTTCTATCCAGAAAGCTTACGAAAAAGCCTGTGAGGTGAGAGCCATGGCGGTGGACGGAGAACATGATTTCACGGAGCTGGCTTCTAAATACAGTGATGATTCCGAGATCACCTATTCCTTCGGCAAGGGGGAGGCGGAGAGTGCCTACGAGGAAGCAGCATTCAATCTGGCAACGGATGAAGTGAGCCAGGTCGTCAAGTGTGAGCGGGGCTATTACATTATCAAATGCATCAACACCCTGGACCGGGAAGAGACAGACGCCAATAAGTTAAAAATCGTGGAAGAGCGGAAGCGTGAAGTCTTCGGACAGGAGTATGACAGCTTTGTGAATACGCTGGTGCGTCAGCTCAATGACAAACTGTGGGATGAGATCACCCTGATCACGGACGAGCAGGTGACCACGGATAACTTTTTTGATGTGTATGCAAAGTATTTTCCGGAGGAGTAATCCTTAGGATCACCATACGCTTTATTAAAATTTTAGAATTGCGGAAACACTGATAAATACTGGACTTTCGGCAGATTGTTAGCACTCGTTGTAAATGAGTGCTAAATTTGTCTTGACTTTTTAATTTTGCAGTCCTACACTTAGAATCAGTTAGATAACAGTCAGCCATGACTGTGCAATTATAGAAAAGGATGTGGTAAAAATGGCAGCAAAAAGCGGTAGCTTATCAATCAACAGTGAAAACATTTTTCCGATTATTAAAAAGTGGTTGTATTCCGATCACGACATTTTTTACAGAGAGCTGATCTCCAACGGCTGCGATGCCGTAACCAAGCTTAAAAAGCTGGACATGATGGGAGAATATACCCTGCCCGAAGGCTATAAGGGACGTGTGGATGTCATCGTGGATCCCGAGAAGAAGACACTGACCTTCAAGGATAACGGTCTGGGCATGACCGCCGACGAAGTGGAAGAGTATATCAACCAGATCGCATTTTCCGGTGCTACGGATTTCATTGAGAAATATAAGGACAAGAGCAATTCCGACCAGATCATCGGTCATTTCGGACTGGGCTTCTATTCCGCATTCATGGTAGCGGATGAAGTACATATTGATACGTTATCTTACAAGGATGGCGCCAAGGCAGTGCACTGGGAGTGTGACGGCGGCACTGAGTTCTCCATGGAAGACGGAGACAAGACCGATGTCGGTACGACCATCACTCTGTTCTTAAATGAAGACTGCCTGGAGTTCTGTAATGAGTACAAAGCCCGTGAGGTAGTGAAGAAGTATTGTTCCTTCATGCCTACGGAGATCTATCTGTCCAAAGCGAACACCAAGGAGACCCAGATCATCAAGGAAGAGGAAAAGCTTCCCGATGATGAAGTTCTCGAAGAAATCGAGCCGGAGAAGAAGGAAAAAACAGAGGGCGAGAATGCAGAAGCTGAGGCAGCAGAAGAACCCAAGAAGCTGAAGATCAGAAAGCGTCCCGAACTGATCAACGAGACACAGCCTCTGTGGACCAAGCATCCCAACGAGTGCACCAGGGAAGAGTATCTGGACTTCTACCGCAAGGTATTCCAGGATTACAAGGAGCCTCTGTTCTGGATCCACCTGAACATGGACTATCCTTTCAACTTGAAAGGTATTCTGTACTTCCCGAAGATCAATATGGAGTATGAGTCCATCGAGGGTACCATCAAGCTGTACAACAATCAGGTATTCATCGCAGATAATATCAAGGAAGTCATTCCAGAGTTCCTGCTGTTGTTAAAGGGTGTCATCGACTGCCCGGATCTGCCTCTGAATGTATCCAGAAGTGCATTGCAGAACGACGGATTTGTCAAGAAGATCGCCGAGTACATTACCAAGAAGGTAGCGGACAAGCTTGCCGGTATGTGCAAGACTGACAAGGAAGAGTACGACAAGTACTGGGATGACATCAGCCCCTTCATCAAGTTCGGCTGCCTGAAGGATGACAAGTTCTGCGAGAAGATGAATGATTACATCCTCTTCAAGAATCTGGACGGCAAATATCTGACGTTGCCCGAGTGCCTGGAGATCAAGCCTCAGGATGAGGAAGAGAACAAGGAGAATGCCGTAGACGAGAACGGCAACAAGGTAGAAGCCGAAGTCGTAGAGGACAAGGCGGAAGATGAGGCTTCCGAGGAGAATGCCGAGGAAGAGAAGAAGGAGAAGATCATCTACTATGTAACGGATGAACAGCAGCAGAGCCAGTACATCAATATGTTCAAGGCTGCCAAGATGGATGCTGTGATCCTGACCCACAATATCGATCAGCCCTTCATCTCCCAGTTGGAGCAGAAGAACGAGGGAATCAAGTTCCAGCGTATCGATGCGGATGTGACCGATGCCCTGAAGTCCAAGACTTCCAAGAAGGCTGAAAAAGAGATGGAAGAGCAGGCTGAGAGCATCAGCAAGCTGATGAAGAAGGCTCTGAAGAATGACAAGATCACGATCAAGGTAGAGAAGCTGAAGAATAAAAAGATCTCTTCTATGATCACGCTGTCCGAAGAGAGCAGACGTATGCAGGATATGATGAAGATGTACTCCATGCCCGGTATGGATATGAGTGCTTTCGGCGGTGAGGGCGAGACCCTGATCCTGAATGCCAACCATCCTCTGGTACAGTACATTACTGAGCACCAGGACGGCGAGAACGCAGAAATGATCTGCGAGCAGCTCTACGATCTGGCAAAGCTCCAGCATGCACCCCTGTCTGCCGATGCCATGACCAAGTTCGTGGCAAGAAGCAATGACATTATGATGCTGTTGACAAAATAAATTAAGCAGAAGGTCCGGCGAAGGACGCTGAAGACAAAACAGGAACTGAGATGAGTGTTTGCACATACGTCACAGTTCCTGCTTTTTTTAGAAAAATCATGGTAGTTGTTCAGAAATTCATCCAATCATATTTATATGACTTTGAATAGTTAGTATTTAAGCACATCTTCGCGTAACGGAGCATATGCTGTAAGGAAGATTTGTTGCCTGACCGAACATGCGAGGATGATGTGGTACGGGATAGGCAGAAAGGACATATGTCCATGGATATTACGGATACTACTTATACAGGTACACTCCAGATCAGCGTTGTCTCCGCTCTGGGGATGTCCCCAATCTCCGGTGCTACGGTCACTATTTCTTATACCGGAGATCCGGATTCTCCGATAGAGACACTTACTACCGATGAATCGGGGCAGACCCCGACGATAACTCTGGAAGCGCCACCGAGAGAACTGTCTTTATCTCCGGAGATTACGGAACAGCCTTATTCGGAATACAACATTCAGGTGACCGCAGAAGGCTATGAAACAGTACTGGTATCCGGCTCTGAGATTCTGGCAGGAGAATATTCCCTGCAGCCGATCCGCATGAATCCTCTGAATGTGACAGAGGAGGAAGAAAAAGTAGTCGTAATACCGGCACATACTCTGTTCGGAGAATATCCTCCGAAGATTCCGGAAGAAGAGATCAAACCCATGAACGAGACGGGGGAGATCGTCTTAAGCCGCGTGGTCATTCCGGAATATGTGATTGTACATGACGGTGTTCCAGAGGATCCTACTGCCAAAAATTACTGGGTACGCTATAAAGATTATATTAAAAATGTGGCTTCCAGCGAGATCTATTCCACCTGGCCGGAAAGTGCGATCTATGCAAATATTCTGGTCATTCAGTCATTTACGTTAAACCGTGTATTTACAGAGTGGTACCGGGGACGCGGATATGATTTTACGATTACTTCGTCTACGGCATATGACCAGAAATGGATCTATGGCAGAAATGTGTTTGAAGAGATCGACTATCTGGTAGATTCCATTTTTACAAATTATTTATCAAGACCCGGCGTACGGCAGCCTATTTTCACCTCATACTGTGACGGCAACCGCACTACCTGCCGGGGGCTTAGCCAATGGGGCTCCAAAGCACTTGCGGATCAGGGATATTCCGCCATTGATATCATTCACTATTATTATGGCAATGATATGTACATCAATTCTGCGGATATTATATCGGGAGTGCCGTCCTCCTGGCCGGGGTATGACCTGACTATCGGTTCTTCAGGCGAAAAAGTAAGACAGCTTCAGCAACAGTTGAACCGCATCGCCAGGAATTATCCGGCGATTCCCACACTGAGCCCGGACGGTATCTATGGAACCGATACTGCGGAAGCAGTCAGGATGTTCCAAAAAATATTTCATCTTCCGCAGACCGGTATAGTCGATTATCCTACATGGTTTGAAATATCGGATATTTATGTGGGAGTCACACGCATCTCAGAACCGGATGTGTAGTAAATTGAAAGTTACGCGGGCAATGAGCCGCGCATAGGCATAGTGAAGACAGCGA
>NZ_JBOKRY010000013.1:0-70312 GCF_051972595.1 Simiaoa sp.
GTGTGAGCAAGCTCCCACCGAGGCATTCCGTTCTATTTTTGCATGGCTCGTAACTTTCAATTTACTCAACAGAAACAGTATAGTAATAAATAGGTTGTCCGCCGTACTGTAATTCGATATCGCAGGCAGGATAAGCATCCTCTAAGTCTGCGCGCAGTGCTTCGGCAGCATCCTCTGCTACGTCACAGCCGTAGTATACGCTGATGAGTTCGGAATCTTCATCCACAAGTTCTGCAATCATATCACGGGTTACTTTTACCATGTCGGTACCGACAGCTACGATGCCCTGGTCACCGATGCCCATGAAGTCGTCTTTCTTGATCTCTTTGTCATCGATCACAGTATCACGTACCGCATAGGTCACCTGACCGGTCTTGACATTTTTGATCTCGCGGAGCATAGTCTCTTCGTTCTCTTCTATGGACAGTTCAGGTACGAAGTTGATCACTGCGGTTATTCCCTGGGGAATGGTCTTGGTGGGAATGACTAACAGTTCCTTATCCGTCATCAGTTCCGCTGCCTGGTTGGCTGCGAGAATGATGTTCTTATTATTCGGAAGAATGAAAATCGTCTTTGCATTTACCTTGTCAACTGCATCTAAGATATCTGCGGTACTGGGGTTCATGGTCTGCCCGCCCTCGATGATATAGTCTACACCAAGACTCTTGAACAGTTCACTTAAACCGTCACCTACGGATACTGCCAGGAAACCTACTTCCTTGGGAGGCTGTGCAGCCTTCTCTTCTTCGGCCTTTTTCTGTGCAGCTTCCTTCTCAGAGAGCTTGAAGAGCTTCTCCTGATGCTCTAAGCGCATGTTATCGATCTTCATATTGGACAATGCACCATACTTCAATGCCTTCTGGATAGCCAGACCGGGATCATTGGTATGTACATGTACCTTGACCACATCGTCATCTGCAACACATACGATAGAATCACCGATGGACTCTAAGAATGCCTTGAAATCCATCTCAGCCTTTACATTAAAAGGTTTGTTTAACAGAATAATGAATTCGGTGCAATAACCGAATTTGATCTCCGCTTCCGCCTGTACTTCCAGAGAACTCTTGGTATCTTCTGCCTTGGCGGTCGCTGCGGGAGCTACGGTCAGATCAATTTCTTTGCCTAAAAATGCGTCATAGGCACCGCTTAATACTTCTACCAGACCCTGTCCGCCGGAATCCACTACTCCTGCCTGCTTTAATACGGGCAGCATTTCGGGAGTCTGGCTGAGAACATAACGGGCATGTTCGATCACTGTTCCCAGGAACTGCTCTAAATCCTCTGCACCATCCTCGCAAAGTTCCTTTGCCTTATCGGAAGCACCTCTGGCTACCGTAAGGATCGTACCTTCCTTCGGCTTCATAACAGCCTTGTATGCGGTCTCCACCGCTTTTTCAAAGGCACGGGTTAATACGGGAATATCCAGTTCCTGCTCTTCCTTGATACTCTTGGTGAAACCACGGAACAGCTGGGATAAGATAACGCCGGAGTTACCTCTGGCACCACGCAGGGAACCACTGGAAATAGCCTTACACAGAGCTGCCATATCGGCATCCTCCCCCAGTGCGGATACTTCTCTGGCCGCAGACATGATGGTCATGGTCATATTGGTTCCGGTATCTCCATCGGGAACGGGGAACACATTCAGTTCGTTGATCCATTCCTTCTTATTTTCTAAATTCTTGGCGCCGGCTAAGAACATCTTGGAAAGCATCTTAGCGTCGATTTGTTGTAAAGCCACAATTACTTCCTCCTTAATCAATCACTCTTACACCTTCAACAAAGATGTTGATCTTTTTGATCTCAATACCGGTAAACTCTTCCACTTTGTATTTTACGTTGCTGATCAGATTGTCGGTGACAGTTAAAATGCTGACACCGTATGCTACGATCACATGGAAGTCCAGAACCAGTTTATTGTTGTCCAGGGATACCTTGATCCCTCTGGTGATGCTGTCTAATTTCAGAAGCTTTACCAGACCATCCTTCATGCTGACTCCGGCCATACCTACGATACCAAAGCACTCTACCGCTACGCTGCCGGCATACTGTGCAATGACTTCATTATCAATGTCAATGTTTCCCATATGGGTATTCATAGAAGAACCTTTCATACAGAACCTCCTTCATATTCGGATCACTTGTTTCTTCTGCTATGCCTGCCCCCAAAATCTAAAGTTCAGACATATATAAATGTATTTTAACAGCTTTCCTTTGAAAAAGAAACAACAAAATAAAAAAAATAAATATTTTTTGCTTGCTTTTATTTTGTTTTTCTGTTAATATATCAATGTTGTGAGCATTTCACACGTGTTTATTGAAAAAAATGTTTAAAAGTAAGCGTTAGATGCGCGTTAGATCGAGGAGGTGTCAAGATGGCTAAATGTGATATTTGTGGTAAGGGCGTTCATTTCGGTAACAACGTAAGCCATTCTCATAGAAGAAGCAACGCAATTTGGAACTCTAATGTTAAGAGCGTTAAGTGCAAGGTTAACGGCGGAGCTAGAAGAATGCATGTCTGCACCAGCTGCTTAAAATCTGGTAAAGTTGAGAGAGCTTAATCTCCTGCGGTAATATTGGATTTTGAAAGCCAGAAATGATGAATTTCATTTCTGGCTTATTTTTTATTCTCTGTGCAATTACCAAAACCTCTCTTCCTGCTTCCGCTTCAGATATTCTTTGTTGATCTGGCCTGCCAGTTCCCCATCACCGAAGAGGTTGTCCGGATGAAAGATCTTGATCAGATCCCGATATCTCTTCCGCAGAGCCAGTGGATTATTAACTCCACGGAATAAAAGCTGTACTGCTGTAAAGCTGCCTTCCCCAAACTCCTGCTCTCCGGACTGTTGTTCTCTGGCCTCCTTCAAGAGTGTCTGCCGTTCCTGCTCGAACCGCTTCCGATCCTCCTCCAGCTGCCGGAAACCCTCCTGTAAAATAGCCATTTTCTTCTCGAAGAACAGATTTTCTTCTTTTAGCCGTTTCCGCTCCATAACTGTACGCCGGTTCAACTCATCCAGCTCGTCCCGTAACTTTACCCGTTCGTCCAGAAATTTGTTCCGGGCCTGTTCCAACTCCGTACGCTCCTGTTCCAGACGCATATTTTCCTGGAAAAGCCACAGCTTTATTTCTTTTAATTCTTCGGTACTTTCCGCCTTAATGACCTCTTCCCAATCAATCATGCCGCACCCTCTTACTCACAACCACAGAAAAGATAATACCCTGCAAACAATAAAAGTGCGACCACGATCAGACCGATGAAGCGATTATGAATCACCAGCATAAGCAGCATGCCGACCGCTACAAAAAAGAGTATCAATCCAATAATCTTTTTCATAATACATCCGGATCCGGAATATTCTCACTTTATTATATGCAGAGTATCTCAAATATTACTTATCTTCTGTTGTTTCCTCTTCCGGAAATGCAATGTCCACCACTTCCGCATCGGACATTTCTTCTTGTTCCTTCGGCTTGGTAAATTTATCTACGATATCGGGAATCATATCCAGGATCTTAGTCACCGTATCCTGATTCTTGATATTTACCAGCTTTGTGGAACCGTTCTTAATGACCAGGACAGCGCTGGGAGTCATCTTACCGCCTAATCCTCCGGCTCCGGAAGCGGATTTTTTCTCGGAATTGTTGCCGGCACCGGCACCCACACCGAAAGTCACATCCACTAACGGTAATATGATCGTATCTCCGATCTTCGTAGCCTCTCCCACCACAGTCTTCGTGGAGAGTACCGTATCCATTCCCTTTAAAAGAGATTCTACCACGCCCTGGAACTGATTATCTTTTTCTGCCATAACAAACCTCCTGTTACATCCTTTTATTTCTTCTGATTTTTTTGAAATGTTCTTATCTTAAGCTTTAATTGCTGTAATCTCTTATCCAAAAGCAGCCGCGCGGAATGGAACAATACACATGCTACTGTAAAATGCCCGGAGGCTTTAAAATCACCCTCCAGTATTGCCTCTTCGAAATCCGGTGTAATGCAGACTCCCTTTCCAAGCTTCGGAAGTATCATTCCATAGATGCCATAAAGGTATCCGGTGGTATCCGGTGAGCCGGTACCAATGCGGGCGTTCATCTTAAGCTTTCGTGGACGAAGCCTTTTTAAAATATGCCCGATACGCTTTCCCGCATGCTGAAGCAATCCCTTCGTATCCGGATCATTCCATAACTCCCTGTAAAAAGAAATATTCTTCAAAATATATTTGATTTTATCACAGATTTTACGGATTGTGTATCGTATTTTCTCAAAAAAACCGGCGATTTTTCCGAAAGTGGAAGTTTCCTGCTGCGGACCGGGTGTGTTTTCTTCCGCAGAAATTTTTGCATCTGCTGAAGCTTCTGTATCGGTCGCAGGGTCCGTTTTCGCTATATCGCTATCATGCGAGAGTAACGTCTGTCCGGAAGTTTCTGATGCATCCGAAGATTCTGAAGCATCCGAAGATTCTGAAGTCCTTGATGTTTCCTGTGCAGCCTCCGTTATATCTTTTTTTGGAGCTGTGTGTGTATCTTCCCCCGATGCAGAGTTTTTTTCCTTCTCGGAAGAATCATATACTGTTAAAAAAAGAACCTTTGCCAGCAGTTTCCCTGGAACCGGATAGCTGTAAGAGACCCTTACCAGACCGAACAGCCATTTTATTTTTGCGGCGAACTGCATTTCTTCGGCATTTTTCTTCCCGGACATTTTGTAACAGACCGGGAAAAATAATACCAGAAGGATTACCACAAGAGCAATTCCGAGAAGTATTAACAACAGGATTCCAAGAATGCTCAATATTTTAAAAAAAATCGTCAACATAGTAAATACTCCCGCAGATTGCAGTCGCCCCTGGCTTCCAGGCATTCTCTGGTGATCTGTTCGATCAGCTGCAATGCCTCCTCATATCCGGATACAATCCCGAGAACCAGAAATTCTTCATTTTTGTAATGGGGCTGTATCAGTTGTCTTGCATCAAAAATATCTAATTGGTCTGCCGGATTTGACGCCGGTGTAATCAGATATACGTTTGCCCAAAGAGGATTTTTCACCAGTCTCTTTTTTATTTTATCCAGTTTTTCAGATGCGATGCTCTCTCCCAAATAGAGATTTGGTGCAAATGTAAGCTTTCCTGCCATATATCATTTCCTTTTGGTCAATAACCCTCCGGCATACTTTCCCGCCAGCCATATGGCTCATTATAGCATAAATTCTGCTATATTACAATTTTTGTTGCTTGACTTTTCCGGATGTTATTTTATACTAGAATTAGTATAAATTAGGAGGAAAAACCATTGAAAGTAATTACGAAGATGGAGCTTCAGCCGGACATGGTCCTGGGCGAAGATATACTGGATCAGAATCATGTGATCTACCCTGCCGGTACGACTGTGACCCCGCAGATTATAGAAAAATTAAAGCGTTATGATCTGGTATGCGTCACGATCATGGAAGATGAGGATTTTGCCACCACTCATTACGAAAAAATACGTTTTGACTCTAATTTCAAAGCTTTTGAACGTGCCTATCCCATTTTCCTCGGGGAATATAAGCTTGCAATGAAACAGCTTCTGGTCATGGGCAGGAAGCCTGCAGATATCGTTCTGCTGACTATATACAGGGAATTATATTATTATATCTCTTCCGGTTCCGCTCTTTTGGATTATTTATACAATCTGATGCCCAGTGAAGATGAGCTTACCTATACCCAGGGTTTGAATGCCGCTCTTTTAGCCGGAGCTTTTGCCGACTGGCTGTCCATGTCGGAGGATGAGAAAAATACACTGATCCTCTGCGGTTTCTATTATGATATCGGCAAGCTGCAGCTGCCCTACGAACTGCTGTGGAAGCCCGGAAAGCTGACCGATGCGGAATTCAAGATCATCAAAACCCATCCCGTGGTCGGTTATACCACTGTCCGGAATCAGGATCTGAATGAACATGTAAAAAATGCGGTGATCATGCATCACGAAAGACTGGATGGCAGCGGTTACCCTTATCATATGACCGGTCAGAAGATTGATGTCTATGCCAGATATATGGCGGTCATTGATGCCTACATTGCCATGGCTTCTCCCAGAACCTACCGCAATGCGCTTACACCGCTGCAAATTTTGGGAAATTTTGAAAAGAGCCTGGATAAATACGATGTGGAACTGTTAATGCCGATTATGAAAAGGATTGCGGACGCGCAGATCGGTACAAATGTACAGTTGAACGACGGAAGTATCTGGGAGGTTCTGATCATTCATCCCAACAAGTTCTCCCGTCCTATTCTGAAAAACGAAAAGAACGAATTCGTGGATCTCTTACAGAGAACAGATTTGGAAATCGTCAAAAATGTATAAGCACTATAAATCCTTAAAGGCAGGAATAATCAATTTATCCATTGATTATTCCTTTTTCTTTCCAGATATTCCGCATATGCCTTTTCCAAAATCTGTTTTTCATTGGCAAATTTCAGAAGATGATAGGCCTCATGGTATTTATAAAAACCGGAATCTGCAAAATACTCTTCTCTCTGGGGCTTGCTGTAATAGCTGTCGGTGCTCATCAGATACCAGTGTACCTCTTTCTCCACCACATCGTCCGGTACAGTAAAAGAATATTCACTTCTTCCCACATAATCTACGATAAAAGCTTTGGAGCCACTCTCTTCCAGAACTTCCCGCAACGCAGTCTCTTCGTGGGTTTCTCCGGGCTCCACGGTTCCCTTCGGCAGGACCCATCCTTCGTATTTGTTTTTAATATTTTTATAGAGTAATAATATTTTGCCGCGGAAAATCACCACTCCGCCACAACTGGTCGCCTCTATCATTTTCTTTTATCCTCCGATCTCACTGCTTTTCGCTAAAGTACGCATCAAAGATCCGTCTTGCAATAGGTACTGCATAATCACCGCCGCTTCCGGCACCTTCCACGATGATGGTAACGCAGACTTCCGGATCCTCCGCAGGAGCGAAACCGGTAAACCAGGCATGGCTGTCTCCCTTGACGTTATTATATTCCGCAGAACCGGTCTTACCTGCCGCTGTATAGCTTAGTCCTTTTAGCTTGGACGCCGTACCTTCCTGTACCACATCTGTCATCAGCTGACGCAAAATCGCCGCTTCGTCTTCCGACATCAGTCTTCCATACTCCGAGGCTTTAAAGTTTTTGACAACAGTTCCCTCATCATTCTCTACACGGTCGATCACATAAGGCTTCATAAGGGTTCCGTCATTTGCTATCGCACAGGTGATCATGTTCAGATGCATGGGAGTGATCTGTGTTTTTCCCTGACCGATGGAGGTCTGCATCATTTCAGCAGACGGGGTACTTTCGGAGACCAGTGCCGAACTTTTGGCGTAATTTAAAGTTAACGGCAGATCTTTATTAAACAGCAGATCATTTAAAGTCTCCTGAAACGCCTCTCTGTCCAGACTCATTCCGATATTTGCAAAGGAAGAGTTGCAGGATTTGGCAAAGGACTTCTTAAAATCCACCTGCCCGTGGCTGGAACCGTGGTAACAGCTGATCTTACTGTCTCCCAGCCGGAAAGAACCGTTACAGTTATAAGAGTAATTCTGGTAGGTATCCGGATTTTCCCTGATATATTCCAGTGCAGTAACTATTTTGAAAGTGGAACCGGGTGGATATAAGCCCTGGGTCGCACGATTCAGAAGTACGGTGCTGGAATCATTGTCCACCAGGTCATCCCAGATCTCAGCAATGGAATTCGGATCAAAGTCAGGATGAGACACCATGGCAATGATCTTACCGGTAGATACTTCTGTCACAATGATGGCGCCACGGTAAATATCCAGTTGATCGTTTGCTACCTGTTGGACCTTCACGTCAAGTGTAGTATAAACATTATCTCCTGGGTTCTTTTTCCCGGCAGTATCGTTTTTGACCTTATTGGTCAGAGAAGTATTTGTGTTGATCAGATAATAATTCGCCAGTGCTTCCACTCCCATTCTGCCCTGGGTGGAATAACCAACAATGTGCGCAAACAGATTCTTATAGGGATAATTTCTGGTCTCTTCTTCCTCCTCGTTCAGGATGGTCTCCGCCAGCACTTCCCCATCTCTGGAGTAAATAGCCCCACGGTAGTTCCTGGACAGCAGAATCTGTTGCCTGGAATTGTAGCTGTTATTGATCATATCCTGTTCGCTGGTTGCCACGAAATGTCCCAGATAGACCATGAGACATAAAAACAGGACTCCGATCCCTCCTGCTGACAGCCAGATCTCCCGCTGGTTCCCTCTGCGCTTATTGTCAGGTGTCTTTTTCGGGGATTTATTTTGCGTCTTATTATTTTCCACCTCTGCGCTCTCCTTCCTTCTGCAGTCGGATATAAATTCCCTGGATGATGAAAAACATGATCATTGTTGTCATCACCGAACTTCCTCCATAACTGATAAAAGGAAGTGTCACACCGGTCAGCGGAATGAATTTCGTACCGCCGCCGATAGTCAGGAAAATCTGGAAAATATACATAATGCCGATGCCGTATACGACAAGCTGATAAAATCTGTCATGAATCCTCACCGCTATCCGAATCATTTCAAGAAAGCTGCTGACACAGATCAGGATCAGGCACATACCGAAGATCACACCCAGTTCCTCGCAGATGGAAGAAAAGATGAAATCCGCTTCCACATAGGGAATTGCTGTCGGGTTCCCCTTTAACAGCCCCATGCCGAACCAGCTTCCGCTGCCGATGGCAAACAGCGACTGGGTAATCTGATATCCTTTATTGTCAATATATTTCCAGGGATCCTGCCATGCCAGCACACGGATCCTCACGTGATCAAACAGCTGGTAAGCAAGATACGAAGCAGCACCTCCGCCTACGATTCCCGCAAACAGATACAGATAATTGCGTGTTGCCGCAAATACCACGAACACAAATCCCACGAAGAAGATCAACGCACTTCCCAGATCCTTGGATACCACCAGGATCACCACATGTGCCCCGGCAATGATGGCAGTCAGGACCACTCTCTGGAAGGATACATTCTCCCATAAAGCTCCCGCCAGGAAAAACAGGAACAGTATTTTCACAAATTCCGAGGGCTGGAACGTAATTCCCCCCAGGGAAAAAGAGATCTTGGACCCATGGGTCACTTCGCCAAGGATCAGCACAGTACCAAGCAGTGCGATTCCCAATGTGGCATACAGCCAGGTGATTTTTTTGAAAAAATGAATTTTCCCAAGCAGATACGGTATCAGTAGTGAGATGATCAGAGATACCAGCACGATCACATACTGCCGTATTGCCTTGTCAAAAGACAGCCGGGATACCATACAGAGTCCGATTCCCAAAAGCATACACATATTATTCAGCAAAAGGCGGTTAATATTCTCGTAGATCAGTGATACCATCGTGATCGTTGCAAATAAAAAGATCAGGATAAATGCGAAGAAAAACAGGTATTGAAAATCTCCGCCGGTAAGTGACAGATTCAGGAAACATAATACCTGTACCAGAAACATCAGAACATCCTGCAGGATAAAAATCCCCTTGTGATGTTCGCCCGTCGGATATCGGAATGTATAAAAACAGCTTGCTGTATATAAAACCATAAAAAAGGCTATGAAATATTTGGATAATTCAATTACGTATTCCTGCATGCAGCAAAATACCTTTCTGTCTATTCTACGCCACGTTTTTCGTGACCGGTGGTATATTCCACATAGGGAAGTTCCTTGCGCGCACCGCCATAATAATTCAGGATCTGCAAAGTCTCATCCTCTGTCTCTGTGGTAAAATCCAGCCTCCCTACGACGATCTGTCTGTCCGCTTCCTTATGCAGAGATAAAGGTACACTATTGTAGATCACATTAAAGCAATGGGTACAATTGCGCATTACCGGAAATCTCTTATGATACCGGTCGGTCAGTTCCAGGATACGCCCACCTTCCCCTTTTCTACATCTGTCCAAGGTCTGTGTCACACAGTTAGCGGTAACCATCATAGGAATCTTACCATAGATCAACTTCTCTGTGGGAATCGCAGGATCTATTATCTTCTTCTGCTCCGCTGCCGTAAGTTCAAGCGGCAGACAGAAGCCATCCAGATACTGCATCCAGAAATCTCTTCCTTCCACATTCCACAAATAGAGACTGTAATCTCCGATGATCTTTTTCCCGGGCAGTGCCCATTGTATGAGCAGTCCGATATGTTCCATGCTGCCTGCCAGGAATCCCTGAAAACATGACGCATTCTCTCTTGCAAAGTTGTACAGCTTCTTTAAATACTGCTCATCCCTTAGGCGCAGGATCTTAGGCAGTACGATCTCACAGGGAATTTGTTTTTCAGAAGTCATTTTCAGCATTTCCGCTCCGGCTTCCGGATCCTGTAACAACAGATCCGCATCCAGATACAGCCTTATTCTAGCCGTCGGTTCTCCATTACCGTTCCCAAATACCGATCTGCAAAATCCTCTCCACTGCTCTTGTGTCTGCAATAGGATTGAAAATTTCTTTCCTATAGAAGACTCTTGAGGAGACTCCTGGGCTCTGTCTGCTATTCCGGTCTTATGCTGTACCTCACGTTGCAGTTCTACTCTCTCATAGCAAAAACCGTTTGCCAGAATTATTTTTTCTTCCAGAAGAGCAATCCCTCTTCTGCGGAGCTCATTGATCGCCTTTAACGGATAGAATGCATTCCCGCTCAGTTCGACTTCTATACTTCCGTCCAGAGAGAAAGAGCTGTCTCCTAACTTGCTTAACTGTTTTATAACATTTTCTTCCGAAATCGGTTGTCTGGAAGCTTCCTGCACAGGATTGCCTTCTAATGTGATGCGGATATCGCCGCAGGATATGGTCAGACTCGCCTCTTCCCCGGTAATAAACCGGGCCGTCATCCGTACCGGAAGAGTCTTACGTTTCGCCAAATGTTCCTTACGGATGTGTTCCAGCAGCCTTTCATCGCTTCCGCTGTATGCCGGACTGTTCAGAGTCACCATCTCTTTGCCGTTATGCTTATGATAATAACCGTCCTGACGCTCGCTTCGGATGTACAGACAGGACAGTGCATGCATATCTTCTTTGGAAATCTTCAGAGTTTTCTCCGGGTTCTTGTAATACCGATCAATATATTTACGGTAAATTGCCGTAACTCCGGCAGCATATTCCGCTTTTTTCATGCGGCCTTCGATCTTAAAAGAATCGATTCCCGCCCTCAGAAGTTCAGGGATAGATTCTATGGTACACATATCCTTCAGGCTTAAGGGATAGCATTCCTTCTGTCCCTTACTGCTGTAAGGCAGACGGCAGGGCTGTGCACAGCGTCCGCGATTACCGCTTCTGCCTCCTAAAATACTGCTGAACAGACACTGTCCGGAATAACAATAGCACATGGCTCCGTGAATAAAGCACTCGATCTCCATACCGGTGGCTTCCTTGATCCTGCGGATCTCCTTAAGGCTAAGTTCTCTGGCAGGTACTACACGGCATGCCCCTTGTTCCTTCAAAAATTCTGCACCATATTCCCCGGTAATTGTCATCTGCGTGCTCCCATGTAATTCCATGCCCGGAAAATTCTCCCGGATAAATGAAAATACACCCATATCCTGGATAATAACACCATCCAGTCCTGCCCGGTAATAAGGCTCCAAATATTCATATATTTCTGAAAATTCGGATTCTTTTACCAGCGTATTTACCGTAAGATATACTTTTCTTCCGAAAAGATGCGCATACCGGATACATGCAACCAGTTCCTCTTCGGAAAAATTCTCCGCATAGGCTCTGGCTCCGAAACGATTTCCTCCCAGATATACAGCATCCGCACCGGCATGGATCGCACCGTAAAATGCTTCCGTATTCCCGGCTGGCGCCAGCAATTCTACTTTCTTCATTGCACTCATAAACGTCCTCTATTGCAAATAGCTGCCCGAAAAACGGACAGCTATCAATTTACTTGTCTTTTAGTTCTGTCTCCAGACGAACAATTTTTTTGGCATCTTCATTCAACTGCTTCTGAAGCTCTTTTCCCTGCTTCTCTGCATTTTCCAGTTTGATCTGTGCGGAGATCAGTTCATGCTTCAGATCGTATAATTCCTTTTCTTTTCCCTGAAGTTCTTCTTCGAGGATAGAAATCTGCTTCTTCGCTTTAAAATAATCATCGGCAATGTTCAGCTGCAGCAGAACACTTTGTCTGTCCAAAGGCTGTCTGCGAAAGCTGTCTATCTTCCCATATTCGTTGATCTTGTTATTGATATAGGAAGCGATTTTCTGCATGTATTCTTCACTCTCATAGCCGCTTAAGGTAAATACCTTACCGCCTATGATCACTTCGGTATCTGTCTTCGGAGACATCTTAAACACCCCTCTTAACAATCTTTTGAAAACACAATATGTGCCGTCTGTTAAAAAATATAATACAACATTTATTATATATCAGATTATATAGAGTGGCAAGTAAAAAATTGCCCGATTGTCTCCGTTGTCTCCGTTAAAGTTTCAGTCCCAGATGCTTGTAGGTTAGATCCGTTACCGTGCGTCCCTTGGGCGTTCTGTTCAGGAACCCATTCTTGATCAGATAAGGTTCGTAGACATCTTCTATGGTGCCGGCATCTTCTCCGATGGCAGCTGCCAGGGTATCCAGTCCCACAGGTCCACCGTTAAATTTCTCGATGATCGTCACAAGGATATTCCTGTCGATATGATCTAAGCCCATCTTGTCCACATCCATAAGATCCAGTGCGGTTCTGGCTACCTCTTCTGTAATGACTCCGTCGTATTTGACTTGTGCAAAATCACGGACACGCTTCAAGATACGGTTGGCAAGTCTGGGCGTTCCACGGCTTCGCCTAGCCATTTCTTTTGCTCCGGCAGGTTCGATCTCCACATCCAGGATCCCTGCGGAGTGCATGATGATCTGCTGCAATTCCTCTATGGTATAGAATTCCAGATGATGGATCATTCCGAAACGATCCCGCAGAGGTGCCGTCAAAAGTCCCGCCCGGGTCGTCGCTCCTACCAGCGTGAACTTCGGCAATTCCAGACGTACGGACCTGGCACTGGAGCCCTTACCGATCATGATGTCAATACAATAATCTTCCATGGCGGGATACAATACTTCCTCCACCTGACGATTCAAACGATGTATCTCATCCACGAACAGCAGGTCTCCTTCTTCCAGATTATTTAAGATGGCAGCCATCTCTCCCGGCTTCTCGATCGCCGGTCCGCTGGTCACCTTCATATGGACTCCCATTTCATTGGCAATGATCCCGGCAAGGGTGGTCTTACCAAGTCCGGGCGGTCCGTAGAACAGCACATGATCCAGTGCATCCCCACGCTGCTTTGCAGCAGTAATATAGACCTTCAGGTTCTCCTTTATCTTGGACTGACCGATATAATCGTCCAGCGTCTGGGGACGTAAGGAGCCTTCCAGCTTAATATCTTCTTCCGTGATATTTGTCTCTATCATTCTTCTGGGCATAGTCGTTGATCTCATTCCTTAAAACAATTTTTTCAGGGCAGCCTTTAAGATTGCTCCGGAATCTATGTTCTCCACATCTTCAATGGCATTGACAGCCTTTAAGCTCTCCGCCTGTCCGTAGCCCAACGCCACCAGGGCTTCCACAGCTTCCTTTTTCTTCTCACTGTCAATATGCAGACTTCCTGCGGTCAGGATGCCTTCCGCGCCGCCTGCTGCAATCTCTCTGGAAATCAGAGTATCGTCAATGGATATCTTGTCCTTTAATTCCAGGATCAGCCGCTGCGCTGTTCTGGCGCCTACACCCGGTGCCTTCGATATCGCTCTGGCATCCCCGGACATAATGGCGAAACGCAGAGAATCCGCATCCATAACGGATAATATAGCGAGCGCTCCCTTAGGTCCGATACCGCTGACCGTAATACAGAGCCTGAACATCTCCAGATCGCTCCGGGAGAGAAAACCATATAATAAAAAGGCGTCTTCCTTCACATAGGTATATGTATAGAGCCGAACCTGCTCTCCGATTCCGGGAAGTCTCGATGCCGTATCCGCAGAGATCCGGACATTGATCCCGAAGCCGTTGACATCGATCACCGCGTTATCTACCGTAACATCTTCCAAAAAGCCATTCACATATGCAAACATGTATGTTAAATCCTCGTCTTTCCTGGCATACAAAATAATAGCACGTAAAATTCGGCTACGATATGTTTATCATACCATAGCCGAACATATGTTTCAAGTGGTTTTAACTCTGGATCTGTTTTAACTGGTAGAACTCTCCCTTCAGAGCCATCAGCTCGTCATAGGTACCGTATTCCGAACAATGTCCATCGGCTATTACGGCGATCCTGTCAGCATCCCGGATCGTGGACAGTCTGTGCGCCACAATAAATGTCGTCCGCCCCTCCGTCAGATTGTTTAACGCCTGCTGGATCAGCTTTTCGGAGATACTGTCTAATGCCGAGGTTGCTTCATCCAGCACGATCACCTTCGGATTCCGGATCAGTGCTCTGGCAATGGAAATACGCTGTCTCTGGCCGCCGGATAACTTGCCGCCGTGTTCTCCCACCATAGTGTCGAGGCCTTTTGGAAGGGATGCGATCAGGTCTGACAGATTCGCAGCCTTGATCACATTCTGTAATTCTTCCTCTGAGACATTTTCACAGCCGTAGGTAATATTGTCGCGGATCGTTCCGGAGAACAGAATGGATGTCTGGGGTACCACCGCTAAATGCTTTCTGTATGTTCTAAGATCGATTTTGCTTAAATCTTTGCCGTCGATCAGGACTTTTCCACTCTCTGCCTGATGAAAACCAATGACCAGGTTTAAGATCGTGGATTTTCCGGCACCGGACTCGCCTACCAGCGCAATGGTCTCTCCCGCTTTCACATGAAGGTTTAAGTGGTTCAATACGTTATGCTCATTGTTTTTGTAATGGAAGCATACATCCTCAAAGTCAAAGGTACCGGTTACCTGCTCCAGTCTTTCCTTGCCTTCGTTGTCTTCGATATCCTCAGATAACAATACCTCACCGATGGAATTCACGGATTCGATACCTTTTGCAATAGTAGGCAGCAGAGTAACGATGGAGGATACCTGATTGACCACCGTAGCAAAATAACTCTGATACAGCGTGATGTCACCGGCCTGGATCTTCCCGCCGATGGCGAGATATCCGGTAAATGCCAGGCAGATCACCTGGAAGATCTGGAATACCGCCCAGCCTACCGAGCCAAACAGTGCCTGGATCAGATCCAGCTTATATCCTTTCTCCGCCACAGCAAACAACTGCCCGCTCATTTTAGATACTTCTTCATCCTCCAGGGCATGGGCTCTGGTCACGGGTACCAGTTCCACCATTTCCATGACTCTGGCAGAGGTCTCTTCCATTTCCTTACGGAACTCCGTATTTCTCTTCTTCATAATATTCCGGAAGGTAACCATGGTAATTGCCGCCACCGGTGTGGTCAACAGGAAAAATACGAATACGATGCGGCTCTTACTGATAGTGACCACCAGTGCCACTCCGATATTCAGGGCAATATTTAAAATACTTAAAAATAGCTGTGTGGAAAGACCTTCCACCGCTTCCACATCACGCATGATCTTGGACTGTAGTCGTCCGGACTGGGTCTCCACATGATAGGAAATGGACAGCTGCTGTAATTTCCGGATCAGTGCTTTCCGAAGTCCTGTCTCTGCATAGCGGGTCGCCAGGCTTTTATAGGAAGTGTACAGATAATTCATGGGAATATTAAGCAGGATCAGTCCTGCTTCCAGAATACTGTAAAATATAATATTCCGGAAAGTATCCGGATTGTGTGCCGTCACATCGTTAATAATATTCGCCGTGATGATGGGCAGTACCCAGACACAGGCATGTTTTGCGAAAAAGCAGATCACTGCCATGACAAATTTATGATAATTCCCCTTATACAGATGCATCAGTGTTCGCAGGGGATGTCCCTGATTCTTCCGATAGCATTCGATAAACCAGCTCTCGGTGTCCATCTTTTTTTTCGGAGATGTTTTTGCTTCAAAGTCTTTCATATTTGCAGGATACCTTTCCCATTTGTTCGTTCCTTTCATTTTAGCGCAATTAATATGCGTTTTCCAGTTTCTTTTTGCGGTTTTTACATATAAACAACTGTTTTTTTGCCAAAAATAAGGCTGTGTCAGAACTTTTACATTCCTCACACAGCCCTTTTCATAGCATTGTATTTTTACGATCGATTAGTTGTTGATCAGCTTATCGTTCTCATTGTTCCAGCTGTAAAGCTTACGGATCTCTTCGCCGACCTTCTCTGAAGGATGCTCGGAAGCCAGCTTTCTCATAGCCTTGAAGTGAACCTGCTTGCCTGCGGGAGACATATCTAACAGGAACTCCTTAGCGAAAGTACCGTCCTGAATATCGGACAGGATCTTCTTCATGGTCTTCTTGGTCTCCTCGGTGATCAGCTTGGGTCCGGTGATGTAGTCGCCATACTCTGCAGTATTGGAGATGGAATATCTCATGCCTGCGAAACCACTCTGGTAGATCAGATCTACAATCAGCTTCATCTCATGGATGCACTCGAAGTATGCATTTCTGGGATCGTAACCAGCCTCAACCAGTGTCTCGAAACCAGCCTGCATCAGAGCACATACACCACCGCACAGAACAGCCTGTTCACCAAACAGATCGGTCTCAGTCTCGGTTCTGAAAGTGGTCTCCAGAACACCTGCTCTTGCGCCGCCGATACCCAGTGCATAAGCCAGTGCCAGATCCTGTGCCTTACCGGTTGCATCCTGCTCTACTGCGATCAGACAGGGAACACCCTTACCTGCCTGGTACTCACTTCTTACGGTATGTCCGGGGCCCTTGGGAGCGATCATAGTAACATCAACATTCTTGGGAGGTACGATACATCCGAAGTGAATATTGAAACCATGAGCGAACATCAGCATATTGCCCTCTTCCAGATTGGGCTCGATGTCATTCTTGTACAGATCTGCCTGCTTCTCATCGTTGATCAGGATCATGATGATGTCAGCACGCTTTGCAGCTTCTGCAGCGGTAAATACTTCAAATCCCTGTGCCTCAGCCTTTGCCCAGGACTTGGAGCCCTCGTACAGACCGATGATAACATGACATCCGGAATCCTTCAGGTTCAGTGCGTGTGCATGACCCTGGCTGCCGTAGCCGATAATAGCGATAGTCTTACCCTCTAATAAAGAGAGATTACAATCTTCCTGATAAAAAATCTTAGCCATTTTCTTCTCCTCCGTTATGAGACATAAAATTTATAACTGATAGGGATATACCCTAGAGCTAACTGATAAGAACTTTGATCTTTCGATATTAATCTTTCAATATTAATCTTCGATATAAGTAACGTTCTCAATACCTCTGCCAAGTCCCGTAATACCGGTTCTCGCCAGCTCCAGCACCTCATACTCTTCATTAAAACGCTGGATCAGTGCATTCACTTTGCTGTGGTTACCGGTAAATTCCACGATCAGGTTCTCCGCACCGACATCAATGATCTTCGCACGGAAATTATTGGCAAGGAACTCTACTCCCTGTCGGATCTCCAGACGCTTCTCGGGATCCACTTTAACCTTGACCAGTACCAGTTCACGGTACACACTGTCCTCCGGATCCAGTTCTTTGATATCACGCACATCTACTAACTTCCCTACCTGCTTCTCAATCTGTTCGAGGATATCATCGTCGCCCGAGGTCACAATCGTAATTCGGGTAAAACGGGGATCTGCCGTTACTCCTGCCGTAATGCTTTCGATGTTATAACCGCGTCTGGAAAACAGACCGGCAATACGGCTCAGTACGCCGGATGTGTTATCAACCAACAGCTGAAATACTCTCTTCTGCATGAATGATCTACCATACCTTTCGTATTTCTGCAACTGCTCTCCTTCCGGAGTAGCAACTGTATTCTTAATATAGCAAGATGCCTTTACAATGTCAATTAGTGAATTTAACATTATAATTGATGTATTTTAATCATCATTCTCGGTGCATTTTGATAATGCCAGGGTTCCGGTTCTTGCTACTTCCACAATACTGATCGTCTGAAGCATCTTGATCAGTGTATCGATTTTCTCCGGAGCATCGCAAATCTGCAGCATCATGAAGTGCTTTGACATATCTACGATCTCTGTTTTCATAATGTCACAAATTTCTATGATATCCCTACGATTATTCTTATTATATTTAACCTTTAATAACATTAATTCCCGGGTATAACACTGTTCCTGGGATAAAGTTTTTACTTTGATGACATCCAGCTTCTTATTCAGCTGCTTTTCAATCTGCTCCAAGGTGCGTTCATCCCCGGAACTTACGATGGTCATGCAGGATACCGCATGGTCATCGGTCTCTCCCACGGCAAGACTTTCAATATTAAAACATCTTCGGGAGAACAGACCGGCCACCTTACACAGAACACCGGAACGGTTCTCTACCAGTACGGAATATATTCTCTTCATTTACGTCCAGCCCCCTTCGCTATTTTACCAGATCCATGGGATCGATCAGACACTCTAACAGCATCGTGTTATCTTCTGCTAAAAATGCATCCAGTACTTCATCTGCGTGCTCCATCGTATTCAGGCGCAGATAAGGGATGCCGTAGGCTGCGGATAATTTCTCCAGATCAGGGCTTCCCGACAGATCCACCACAGAATAGTGATCCTTGTAGGTATAATGCTGATATTCTCTTACCATGCCGAGATAATTGTTCTTCAATACAATGATCTTCACCGGGATATTGTGCTGTCTTATAGTAGCTAATTCCATCATGGACATCTGGAAAGAACCGTCACCGCAGACGGCAATGACCTGTTTGTCCATGGCTGCTGTCTTGGCTCCCATGGCTGCCGGAATGGAATACCCCATGGTTCCCATGCCGCCGGAGGTTAAAAATTTACCCTTTTTCACAATGTGATAACCGCAGGACCAGATCTGGTTCTGTCCCACATCCGCTACATACACACCATCCTCCTGCATTTTCTCGGAAAGTTTTGTAATAAAGGCCGCAGGATCCACATAATCGGGATTCGGAGTTCTCTTTTTCTCCATTGTGGAACGGTACTCATTTAAGGTAGTAAGCCATTCCCTATAGTCGCAGCAAAATTCTTCCTTCTGGAAATCCTGGAAAATGTGTTTGGCATCGCCGACCAATGGGATGGATGGACCGGCATTTTTACCGATCTCCGCGGGATCCACATCGATATGCACCAGCACCTTGTTCCGGGTAATAAGATCCGGCTGGCTGACCGCACGATCCGCAACTCTTGCACCTACCATGATCAGCAGATCCGATTCGTTCATGGCACGGTTTGCGTAAGACTTACCGTTATTGCCCACCATTCCGTAATAGAGCGGATGTTCGGTAGGCATGACACCGATCCCCATCATGGTGGATACTACGGGAATGCCATGTTCTTCGGCAAAGCTGCGCAGCTCTTCTTCGGCCTCGCTAAGTAATACTCCGCCGCCGGCACAGATGATAGGGCGTTTTGCACGCTCCAGCTCCTTGATAACCTTTTTGATCTGTACGGCATGCCCCTTGACCGTAGGCTTATAAGTACGCAGATTTACCTCTTCCGGATAATGGAAGTTCTTGATAACGGCATTCTGAATATCAATGGGAATATCGATCAATACCGGACCTTTTCTTCCGGTATTTGCAATATAAAACGCCTCTTTGAATACCCGGGGAATATCATTAACATTTTTTACCAGATAACTGTATTTAACAAAAGATTCCACTGCGCCGGTGATATCCGCCTCCTGGAACACATCACTGCCCAGCAGTTCGCTGTTTACCTGACCGGTGATACAGATCAGGGGAATACTGTCCGCAAATGCCGTGGCGATGCCCGTGATGACATTCGTAGCGCCCGGTCCGGAAGTCACCGCGCACACACCGGGTCTGCCGGTCATACGTGCCACACCGCTGGCGGCATGGGCAGCATTCTGTTCCGTCCGGATCAGCACCGTCCTGATCTCGGAATCCAGAATACTGTTGAAAAAAGGACATATGGCAACACCTGGATATCCGAATACCGTGCTTACCCCCTCGGCTTCGAGACATTTAATAATCGCATCTGCTCCAATCATTTTGCTCCGCTCCTTTATGTATACTCTGACTTTTTATTACTCCATTAAACTTTTTGCTAATTTCACCGCATCCGCGGCATCCTTGGAATAGCCGTCCGCTCCGATCTCATCTGCATATTCCTGGGTGATCACGGCTCCGCCGATAATGATCTTGGCGGTGATACCTTCCTGTTTTGCTGCGGCTACGATCTCCCGCATTCTCTGCATGGTCGTGGTCATCAGTGCAGACAGAGCGATAAACTCCGCATGGTGTTCCCTCGCCGTCTCCAGAATCTTTGCCTGCGGCACGTCTTTCCCCAGATCGATCACATGGAAACCGTGATTTTTAAGCATCAGAGCCACCAGGTTCTTGCCGATATCGTGGATATCTCCTTCTACGGTAGCTATGACCACTACCGGCATCTCTTCACCGGCACTGCCCGTCTGTAACAGGGGTTCCAGTATCTCGATGGAATTCTTCATGGCTTCTGCGCTGGCAATCAACTGCGGCAGGAAGTATTTCCCCTGATCGAAGTATTCGCCTACCTGATTAATGGCGGGAAGTAATACCTGATTCAACAATTCCGCTGGCTTTTCCCCGCTTTCCAGTGCCTCCTTCGTAATCTTTACGATACCGTTGCGGTTACCCTTCAGGACAGCAGTCTTTAACTTGTCCTGCATTTCATTGATCTGCGGTCCTTTTTCGACAGCCGATTTTTCCACACTGCCTGCATTACTTGTCTGACCGTTTGCCGCCCCCTGACTTTCCAAGAGGGAGAGCTTTCTTGCCAGTTCCGCCTCTTTTGCTTCTCTTCGTTCCCTGACACCGCCGGCATACTCGATATATCGAAGTGCCGCTTCTTCTTTGTTCAGCAACAGATCCGTTGCAAGCGCACAGCTCACTAACAGTTCCTGGGACGGATTAGCAATTGCCATGGTTAGTCCTGCCTGAATTGCCAGCGTTAAGAATGCCGTATTTACAAAGCTTCGCTCCGGCATGGCAAAAGAAATATTGGACAGACCGCAGATGGTTGCAAATCCGTTTGCCTTGCAGTAGCGGATCGTTTCTAACGTCTCCAAAGCTGCTTTGGGATTAGCTCCCACGGTTGCCACCAGTCCGTCTACCACGATATCTTCCTTATGCATTCCCAGGGAAGTGGCTCTGTCATATATTTTATGAATGATTTCTTTTTTCTCATCAATATCCTTGGGCAATCCCGCATCTGACAACGGTAGCAGGATGAACATTGCCCCGTATTTTGCTACGATAGGAAGAAGCTTTTCGAATTTCTCTGTCTCCAGAGAGACGGAATTGACCAAAGCCCGTCCCGGATAATGGCGAAGGGCTGCTTCCAAAACCTCCACATAACTGGAATCCAGAGACAGCGGCAGGTTCGTCACGCCGCTTACCTCTTCCAGTGTCCGCAGCATACTGGCTTTTTCATCAATACCGCTCATACCCATATTGATGTCCAGTACCTTTGCACCGCAGGCTTCCTGCTCCTCGGCAAACTGGATTACTTTCTCGAAACTGCCTTCCTTAAGCTGTGCCTGCAATGCCTTCTTCCCGGTAGGATTGATGCGCTCTCCCACGACAAAAAAGCCATCCTCCAGTCCGAAGCTGTGGGTAATGCGTTCGGAGGTCAGATACCGGATGCCCTCCGGTCGTCTGGCTGCCGTAGCCTTTGCCTCCGTACCAAAGCGGTCATGGATCTGTCTGATAAATTCCGGGGTGGTACCACAACAGCCGCCTAAGATCGTAGCACCGGCATTAACCAGTATTTCCATCTCTTCTGTGAATTCTTCTGCTTCCATGTTGTAACAGGTATTGCCATTTTCATCCAGAAAAGGAAGTCCGGCATTTGGCTTTGCAATCACGGGGATTCGGGTATGGGTTACCATATCCGAGATAATGCTCTCCATCTGGGCAGGCCCTGTGGAACAGTTGGCACCGATGGCGCTGGCACCCAGGCTCTCCAGTACAATGGCTGCGGTCTTCGCATCCGTACCGAATAATGTTCTTCCGTCTGCTTCAAAAGTCAGTGTGGCGATCACCGGCAGATCACAGACTTCCTTTGCAGCAATCAATGCCGCTCTGGTCTCTGCCAGACTCATCATGGTCTCTACTACGAGCAGATCCACTCCTGCATCCACCATGCTAAGGATCTGTTCTTTGTAAATATCGATCAGGTCTTCCAGTTCCATTTGGCCCATGGGTTTTAACTGTTCACCGGTCATTGTGATATCTCCGGCTACCAGCACAGTATGTCCGGGGCTGCTCGCCGCTGCTTCCCTGGAGATTGCCACCAGCTCGTGGATCATGGCGGACATATTTTTCTCCAGATGATATTCGGCCAGCTTGACGCGGTTAGCTGTAAAAGTAGGTGCATACAGAATATTGGTACCCGCCTGTACATAATCCTTCTGCAGCTTCAGCATAACATCCCTATGTTCCAGGATCCACTGCTCCGGACAGACACCGGAGGGCATTCCGGCTTTCACCAGATTCGATCCGGTGGCACCGTCCAAATATAAAATATGATCTTTACTTAATGTACTAAATTCTTCTCTTGTCATGGCTCTCTTTTCCTGTTGCTTGATTCTTTTAATCATACCACACTGTCCTTTTATTCGTAAAGGGGACGTTTTAACATTATGTGGTTGCGTAAAACCGCAGAATATGATAAATTTTTAGATGGATTATATGATTTGGAGGGATAAATATCTTGAAAAACAAAATACTTGCTATTACAGCGGGACTTCTTACCGCTATGGCTCTTACCGCCTGTGGAAAGGATCCCGAGCTGACGCAGTTTCGAGAGGAGATCGATGCATTTTGTACCGAGATCTCAAACATTGACACCTCGATCAACAACGTGGATGCCGAATCCGATAATGCAGCCGATGAACTTTTGGGATACCTGGATCAGTTGGATCAGGATTTTAAGGATTTCGCCGCATTGGATTTTCCTACGGAATTTGATTATCTGGAAAGTATGGCCGATGAAGCCAGTGAATATATGACCACTGCCGTACAGAGCTATCATGATGCTTTCAGCAATGGCGGATACAATCAGCTGACTGCCGATTATGCCAAGGAGAATTACGCCAGAGCTTACAAGCGTATTCAGATCATCATCACTTTCCTTCACGGTGAACAGCCTGAGGATGTCAATCTGACGACAGAAGAAGCCACTGAGGAAGCTTCTTCTGCTGAATAATTTCAAATCACAGAGTAAAAATACCCCCGTGCAATGCACGGGGGTATTTTTAATTAGCTTATTATATTATGATATCGGAGACAAAAGCCCCCGACTTTGATGCCTACGGATTGCTCCGTGCTGCGCACTCTCACGTCTCCGCTCCGCTTCGGTCCGTGCTAAACATGTGCCACTGGCACATAGCACCCTACCCAATATTCGCATATCGTGGGATTATCATCCCACTTTTATGCTCATATCGGGGCGGGTCCTAAGGTCTTTCACCCACATATGAGCAAGCTCATGTGGGCTTAGACCTTTTGACCCTGGCATCTTATTATTTTAAGATTTTGAGCTGGCCGAGCAGGGGAACTTCCTTCTCCTCTTCCTTACAAGCATAGATCAGACCCATGATCCAGCATACGAACAGGAAGATGCTCAGAATTGTGCTTACAACGCCGCCTACATAAGGAATAACGCGGATAACGCTTGCAACGATCTGCGCTAAGAAAATAACCAATGCCTGATTCAGATGGAACTTAGCTCCCTCCTTGTCACCTGCGCAAAAAGCGACGATCCAGCCAATCCAAGTGATGTACGCAACAATACCCGTAGTTTTTTTATCCATTTTTTCTCCCTCTGCACTTTGTGTGCGATAAAATATTCTGTATATGTAAAAATGCAAATACAGTCAAAGTGAAATGTGAAAGCCGAGAAGCAAAATATTTTTCAGAATAAAATTCCCGATCATGATCGCTACCGCCGCATACAGATGCCATTCATGAAAGCGCCAGCCTTTTACCCTGCTGAAATGTAATCTGGCAAGTGTCTGGCTTATCATGAATCCTCCAAAAATGATGATCGTATATATCACAAGCGGATGATACCAGGCTGATACCAGGAAATGTCCCTGAAGAAGGGCACTTAACGCTCTGGTACCGCCACATCCCGGGCAATAGATTCCGAACAGACGATAGACGATGCAGGTATATCCTGTATTTTCCAGTATCGGTACGATAGCCTTGAGATATACTAAGCTTCCCGTCAAACCAAGTACCAGGAATATCCATCCCGTCAAATAGAGATAGTCTTCCAGGCAGCCTTTTTTAGTATGTACCATATGCACCGCTGCCGATCATTGCAACGGAAAATACTACTGCAAGAATCGTGATCAGAATTCCCAGCACGATACCTACGATAGAGCAGATCAGTCCGCCCTTTGCCAGTCCGGTCTTACCCTGCTTGTTGGCAAATACAGCACAGATGATACCGCCGACTCCGAACAGTGCTCCTACCCAGCCGGTACAGCATCCGAGAACGATAGAGAGAATACCAAGTACCAGGCTTACAATTGCCAGTACGTTGGTCTCCTTGTTCTCAGCCTTAGGGGCTTCTACAATTGTCTGGGGCTGTACATTAGCGGTATAGTCCTGATAATTGTTAACGGGCTCTACCACGGGGGTCTCCTGTACAGGTTCTGCTGCCGGAGTTACTTCGGCTTCGGAAACCGTTTCTGCAGCCGTAGTGTCTATTGTAACATTGTTTTCATTTTCAAAGTTCTGTCCGTCCATTTTTTCCTCTTTCTGTCTTGTTCAGACTTCTTATTTTAATCCGCTAACGGATTGCCCTTGCCGTCGGTGTCGATTTTGCCGGTCAGGATCATGATACCCTCTACGAGTCCCCAGATACCTACACCCATTACAAGAAATACGCCGACAACCACACAGCTTAAAAGGATTCCTACAATGGTAAGTACCAACTGGGTAACTGCCTTACCGGTATAACCCAGATAGAAATTATGTACACCGAAGGATCCCAGGAAAATACCTAACAGTCCGGCTACCAGTTTGGATTTGGCATCCGCTGCCGGTGCCTGCTTATTGGCAACACCACAGTTCAAACACACTGTTGCATCCGGTGCTAAAGGCTTTCCACAGTTATGGCAGTAATTATTGCCCTGTCCTTTGGCTACTCCACACTTTACGCACATTACAGCTTCATCCGTCATATAAGGCTCGCCGCAATTTTTACAAAAGTACATTTGGTCTTCCTCCCTCATTTATTTTCCAGCTTTTTTCTCAGCCATTACTGTACATTATACAAGATGTTTGTATATTTTACCAGTGTTATTTTCACATTATAAGAGGTTATAACGTGCAATTTTTATAAAATCATGTGAAATCTATCTGATAAATCTTATTTATCGGAATCTCCGTGTCGTTCATGCAAATTTTCCCGGCTGTTTCATTTATTTTCTGAACATGACCTTCCAGAGTCCGGTAACTGCCTCCATCTTTTTGGAAATCCGGTACAAAATAAGTGATCTTCACAGGAAGCTTTTGTGTCAAATGTTCGTGAATATAATAGAGTTGTCTGTCAATCTCCTGTTTCCTGTCCTCATCCAATTCTATAAAGCGATCCGTCAGTCTGGCGGTCTCTCTCAGAGCATTGTCGTATCCCGTAAGCGCCGCAAAAGGAGAAAACTGGGCGGCACGATTTGGCAGTGACATCCTGGGATGTGTCGCAGATACCGGATGGGGAAGATGGAGCATGTCTTTATATTTTTCGTTCATAGTAATCTCCATTCCGCAGACGATTCCTTTCGTCGGAGGAATCGCGAAGCAAATTTCAAATTTGATTCATGCCTTATGACCGCCGATCTGGCGGTTCCTGTCTATCGTGGTAGCGCCCTCCTGAAGATCGGCGGCTCTTAAAATAGCATTTTTTCCGTATTTGGATTTCACGCTAAGCATGGCTTCCAGCAGATGTTTTTCCTTTTCCAAATGTTCCTTTTCCTTCTGCATGTCCTTCTCTTTGGTGTCATCCGACAACAGTCCGCCGGAAAACAGATCCAGCTGTTCATAGACCGGCTCATCCTTCACACTGTCTGCCTCTTTTAAATGATTTGCCACCAGTGTGATCCTGCGGGCAAGTAACATGGGATCCACGATCCGTTCATATAGTTCCATGATCGTGTCTGTGATCCTGGCAGCGGATGCAGTCATATTTCCAAGATTCCCGGTGCCATGCGCGTATTTCGGTACACTTCTGCCGTAACGGTCCACGGTGATCTCTCCGTGATAACGATCCGCAATCCTTGGTATCTTCAAGTTATCAATGTCATACCCCACCGTCAAAACAACCTGGTCTGTCACCAGTTTCTTCTCCACCAGGTCCAGTACCAGCTGCTCTGCCATCTCCCGAACCACGATCTTCGTCTGTGTAAAATCCGTAGCACAATGCAGAACCTGCCCGGCGCTGATACAGTTGGTCTCCGGGCGGTAGGATTTGATCAGATCCATGGTCACCGGTTCGTATCCCCAGGCATGATCGATCAGAAGTTCCGCGTTGATTCCAAACATTCCATACAGTAGATCCTCATTATAGTAATCACCCACTCCACCGATAGAGCAACGGGCGATATCTCCCATGGTAAATATTCCGGCGGCTTCCAGCTTTTTACGGTATCCTGCGCCCACCCGCCAGAAGTCCGTCAACGGCTTATGGTCCCACAGCAGTTCCCGATAGCTGATCTCATCCAGTTTTGCGATCCGTACGCCATTTGCATCCGGTTCTATGTGCTTGGCAACAATATCCATTGCCACCTTACACAGATACAGATTTGTTCCGATCCCCGCCGTGACGGTCAGTCCCTTTTTCTTAAGGATTTCTGTGGCAATCGTAGTTGCCAGTTCTTCCGCCGTCATTTTGTAGATCTTCAGATACTGCGTTACATCCAGGAATACTTCATCAATGGAATAGACATGTATATCCTCCGGTGCAAGATATCTCAGGTAAATATCATAGATCTGTGTACTGTACTCCAGATATCTCGCCATCCGGGGTGTTGCCGTGATAAAACTCACTTCCAGTTCCGGATGTTCCTGTAATTCATCCGCAAAAGTGCTTTTTCCTAAAAAACTGCCTCCGGGTGCCCGCACTTTCCGCAGAGCATTCACTTCCCTTATCTTGGAGATCACCTCGAACAGTCTGGCTCTTCCGGGGATTCCGTAGGCTTTTAAGGAGGGAGATACTGCCAGGCAGATGGTCTTTTGCGTCCTGGAGGCATCTGCCACCACCAGGTTCGTATTCAGAGGATCCAGGCCTCTGTCTGCGCACTCCACGGAGGCATAAAAGGACTTCAGATCCATAGCAATATATGTATGTGATGATATTTCCACAAATGTCTCCTTTCTGTGCTGCGGTTGCTCATTACATCATGATTCGCACCTATGGTGCTTACCGTTGCTTCACAACGATCATGATCAAATTCGCCGTTCGCCAATTATGCAAGCATATTGGCTCCCTTGCGCTCATTATATCATAAGCTCACGAATTCGTGCTATTGCACTCTACATCCTGCTTTGCAGGATATTCGTTCGCTAATGAGCCTGGGCTCATTATATTATAGCAGAATGTATGTTCGATTGCAAAGTGATTTTTATGGAAAAAAAGACTCCCGAAAAATCGGGAGTCTCAGAATTCTGAAAATCAGATTTAGTTAGAACTTGCCAGCCTTAGCAGCTTCTTCGATGGATACTGCAACAGCTACGGTAGCGCCTACCATAGGGTTATTACCCATACCGATCAGACCCATCATCTCAACGTGTGCAGGTACGGAGGAAGAACCAGCGAACTGCGCATCAGAGTGCATACGGCCCAGAGTATCAGTGAAACCATAAGAAGCGGGGCCTGCAGCCATGTTATCGGGATGCAGAGTACGTCCGGTACCGCCGCCGGATGCAACGGAGAAGTACTTCTTGCCAGCTTCGAGTCTCTCCTTCTTGTAAGTACCGGCTACGGGATGCTGGAATCTGGTAGGGTTGGTAGAGTTACCGGTGATGGATACGTCTACGTTCTCCTTCCACATGATAGCAACACCTTCGGGAACGCTGTTAGCGCCGTAGCAGTTAACCTTAGCACGAAGTCCCTCGGAGTAAGCAATTCTCTCTACCTCGGTAACGGTGTTGGTGTAAGGATCATAAGAGGTCTCTACGAAGGTAAATCCGTTGATACGGGAAATGATCTTTGCAGCATCCTTACCAAGACCGTTCAGGATAACACGTAAAGGCTTCTGACGAACTTTGTTAGCCTTCTCTGCGATACCGATCGCGCCCTCTGCTGCTGCGAAGGACTCATGTCCAGCCAGGAAACAGAAGCAATCAGTATCCTCTTCCAGTAACATCTTGCCCAGGTTACCATGGCCAAGACCTACCTTACGGGTATCAGCAACGGAACCGGGAATACAGAATGACTGTAAGCCTTCACCGATAGCTGCTGCTGCTTCAGATGCCTTTCTGCAGCCCTTTTTGATTGCGATTGCAGCGCCTACGGTGTAAGCCCAGCAAGCATTTTCAAAACAGATGGGCTGGATCTTCTTAACCTGATCGTATACATCCAGACCTGCATCTTTTGTGATCTTCTCTGCTTCTTCGATAGAGGAGATACCATAGCTGTTCAATACAGCGTTAATCTTATCAATACGTCTTTCATATGATTCAAATAAAGCCATTTTTTCTGTCCTCCTATATCTTATTGTTTTCTGGGATCGATGATCTTAACTGCATCATCTACACGACCATACTGGCCCTTAGCCTTTTCCCATGCAGTGTTGGCATCGTCACCCTTCTTGATGAAGTCGGTCATCTTGCCGAGGTTAACGAACTGGTAACCGATGATCTGATCATCCTTGTCCAGAGCGATACCGGTTACATAACCTTCTGCCATCTCCAGATAACGGGGGCCCTTCTTCAGAGTACCGTACATAGTACCAACCTGGCTTCTTAAGCCCTTACCGAGATCTTCCAGACCTGCACCGACAGGCAGACCCTCCTCAGAGAATGCGCTCTGGGTACGACCGTATACGATCTGTAAGAACAGCTCTCTCATAGCGGTATTGATTGCATCACATACAAGGTCAGTATTTAAAGCTTCCATAACGGTCAGACCGGGCAGGATCTCAGCAGCCATAGCTGCGGAGTGGGTCATACCGGAACATCCAACGGTCTCAACCAGAGCCTCCTGGATGATGCCTTCCTTAACGTTCAGGGTCAGCTTACATGCACCCTGCTGAGGTGCACACCAGCCCACACCGTGAGTCAGACCGGAAATATCCTTAACTTCTTTTGCCTGCACCCATTTTGCCTCTTCGGGAATGGGAGCACAACCATGATGTACGCCCTGTGCAACGGGACACATTTCTTCAACTTCTTTTGAATAAATCATGTGAAATCTCCTTTCAATATGTACTTATAATACTATTGATAAAATAATATCATAATGGTCGTGTTCATTCTCTCATATTTCCCTAAAAAAATCTAGTGGGTTTTGACATTTTTTTCATTAGTTCCTATGAAAAAACACCATATTCTTACGCCGTAGCGCAGGAATATGGTGTTATGTGACTGTTGAAAATCAATTATCAATTATTTACCAGCTCTTGATAAACGTATCAATGTAGTTATCGAGACATTTCTTGATGACTTCGATAGCTTCTTCTCTGTTACCCTTTTCATTGACTGCGGTGGTCTTGTTCTCAAGTGCCTTATATACTGTGAAGAAATGTTCCATCTCGTCCACCACATGACTGGGCAGCTCGGAAATATCATGGTAGCAGTTATAATTGGGATCATTGAAAGGAACCGCAATGATCTTCTCATCGTTTTTGCCGTTGTCAAGCATGGAGATCACACCGATAGGATACGCTCTTACCAGGGTCATGGGCTGTACCGGCTCGGAACATAATAACAGTACATCCAGGGGGTCACCGTCATCGCCGTAGGTTCTGGGAATGAATCCGTAGTTAGCGGGATAATGGGTGGATGTATGCAGGATACGGTCCAGGATCAGAAGGCCGGTCTCCTTATCCAGTTCATACTTGTTCTTACTGCCCTTGGAGATCTCAATGACACAGACAAAATCTGTGGGGGTGACTCTCTGGGTGCTCATGGTGTGCCAAATGCTTCCGTTTACTTCTTTCATAATCTCTCTCCTCTACTCTTATAGTTATTTCCGGTCAAAACATCCGGAGAATACACAGGTTATTATCCGCGGATCTGACCGTTTCCGTGGATCTTGTATTTATAGGAGGTCAGCTCCTTCAGACCCATAGGGCCTCTTGCGTGCAGTTTCTGTGTACTGATGCCGATCTCGGCACCAAATCCAAATTCAAATCCATCCGTAAAACGTGTGGATGCATTGACATAGACACAGGCCGCATCCACTTCGTTTAAGAACTTTTCCGCCGTCTGCGCATTTTCTGTCACGATACATTCGGAATGCTTCGTATTATAGCGGTTAATATGAGCAATCGCCTCGTCCACGCTGTCGACCGTTTTAATGGATAAAATATAGTCCAGATACTCGGTACCGTAATCTTCTTCCGTTGCCGGAATACAGTCCGGCAGGATTTCAAGGGTACTTTCGTCTCCCCGCAGTTCCACATTTTTTGTTTTCAGGGTCTCCGCCATTTTGGGAAGGAATCTGTCACGGATTGCCCGATGTACCACCAGAGACTCACAGGCATTGCAGACACCGATCCTCTGGGTCTTGGCATTCATCAGAATTTTTACTGCCATATCCACATCTGCGTCCTGATCTACGTAGACGTGGCAATTACCGGTTCCGGTCTCGATCACGGGAATGGTACTGTTCTCCACCACGCTGCGGATCAGTCCCGCACCGCCTCTGGGAATCAGTACATCCACATATTCCTTCATTTTCATAAACTGCGCGGTAACCGCGCGATCCGTATTTTCAATCAACTGCACCGCAGTCCGGGGCATTCCGCAAACTTCCAGTGCATCCTGTAATACCTTAACGATTGCAATATTGGAATGAATGGCATCACTGCCGCCCTTTAAGATCACGGCGTTACCGGTTTTAAAGCATAAACCAAAGGCATCCGCGGTGACATTGGGGCGTGCCTCATAGATAATACCGATAACACCTAACGGAACTCTGACCTTGTCGATCTTTAGTCCGTTGGGACGCTCGAAATGCTCCATGGTCTCGCCGATGCAGTCCGGGAGCACTGCAATCTGCATAAGCCCCTCCGCAATCTGCGAGATTCTGTCAGCGGTAAGCTTTAAACGATCTAACAGTCCCGGATTCATTCCGTTTTTTCTGCCGTTTTCCAGATCCACTGCATTTGCGGACAGGATTTCTTCCTGTCTGTCACACAAATTGTTTGCCGCAGTCTGCAATGCTTTATTTTTCTCTTCGGTTGTCAACTTCTGCAATATATATTTTGCATCGCAGGCATTTTTCCCCAGTTCTAAAAGCTCAGCCATTTTTCTTCGCCTTTCTAAAACATTTGTTTATACTAAAATCACCTGATAAGGCTTTATATCCGTCTCTTCCACCGGCACCTCTTTTGCCTGTTGACACCGAAATCCCACAGCGATGCTGCGCAGTCTTAAGGCTTCTTTGTCTGCCAGATACCGGTCATAAAATCCACCGCCGTACCCTAAGCGATTACCCAATGGATCAAATACACTTCCCGGCATAAGAAAAAGGCTTCCTGCCGCATTTTCCGGAGTGAACACATAGCTTTCCGTATTTCCCTCCGGTTCCCGGATTCCCTTATAGCCTTCCTTCAGTTCCGTAAGCGACCGGATTCGGTAAAATTGCATTTCCCGTCCTTCCACCTTAGGGGCATAAACCTCTTTTCCATCCTGCAGGGCATTTCCTAAAATCTCCGTGGTACAGATCTCACTTCCGTAGCTTACAAAACTAAGGATCCTGTTGGAGAGATAATACCACTGATGCCCAAGGATCCGTTCGGTAATGAGCAACTTTCCCCTCTCCCGTTCGACTTCTGTCAGGGCATCCCTGCGGGATAATATTTCCTTACGAAGTAATTTTTTTTCTTCTCTGATCATTTTTCTTTATTTTTTGTTCTTTTTATAAGACGGCTTTAATTTTTCAACAGAACCGTCCGGTCTGACGATCTCAATGTTGTCTAACTGTGCTTTCATGTTACGTTTGATACTGTCTACATATTCCTGTCGCAGTATGGACTGTTCCAGCTTTTCCTCGTCTGTCAGTCCTTCGTTTTGTGATTTATGATAAAGCTCATTAATGCGCTTTATTCTCTCATCCATATTCATAGTAATCTCCATTCCGCAGACGTCACAAATAGTCGTGTGACTCTTCATCATTAATTTTTATGTAGATTTTCGACAAAGCCCGGCAGGTCAAAGGCTTCGTCCCTATGTGCCACGAACAGGGTACCTTCGTTCTCCCCTTCTAACAGCCGGTGCAGCACACCGATGTCTCTGCTGTTGGCAATGATCATATCCACATCGGAGCTGGTGGCGATCTTCGCAGCGATCATTTTGGTATTCATGCCTCCGGTACCTACATTGCTGCCGGTGGTAGCTTTACCCATATTCATGAATTCATCCGTAAGTTCATCCACCTGTTCGATAAATTCCGCCTCCGGGTTCTGTCTGGGATCATCGGTGTAGAGACCGTCGATATCCGACAGAAGGATCAGAAGATCCGCATCGATCAGCGCCGCCACAATAGCGGACAGGGTATCGTTATCACCGATCTCGATCTCGTAGGTTGCTACGGTATCATTTTCATTGACGACCGGGATTGCACCCATTTTCAACAGCTGGGTAAAGGTATTGTGGGCATTGTAACGGTTCAGATTGTCCACGATGGTATTTTTTGTCATCAAAATCTGTGCTGCCACATGATTGTACTCCGCAAACAGCTTCTGATAAGCCATCATCAGTCTCGCCTGACCGATGGCGGAGCATGCCTGTTTCACTGCCATAGCTTCTGCCTGGGTCTTTCCTTCTATCGTTTTTAAATTTACAGCTTTTTTACCAACTGCGATGGCGCCGGAAGTCACCAGCACGACTTCCTTCCCCTGATTACTGATATCACAGAGTTCTCTGACTAACTTCTCCAGACGGATGTAATCCAGATCTCCTGTCTCAGCATGCTGTAAAGAAGAAGAACCGATCTTAATAACGATTCTTTTCTTGTTCTTAATCTGTTCCCTTATGTTATTCACGTTGCTTGCCTTTCTGCATACAAACTATGGATTATCTGCATAATATACTATTTTGCTCCGTACGTCAACGCTGTAACGGAGCAAACTGTGATGCGATCTGTTCCGCCACACGGATACCGTCCATCGCCGCAGAGGTGATTCCTCCGGCATATCCGGCGCCTTCCCCACAGGGGTAACACCCACGGATCCCGGACTGTAAATTTTCATCGCGCTCGATCCGCACCGGGGAAGAAGTCCGGCTCTCCACTCCCGTCAGGATCACTGACGGAGAGGCAAAACCATTGATCTGCCTATCAAAGCTGTCCATTCCTTCCACGAATGCCTGGTTACACTCCCCGGGAAGGATCCCCGTAAGATCCGCCCATGCAAACGCTCCCTTGCACTGCGGTTCCAAGTTATCCCACAAGTCATCCTTAGGTCCGTTCTGTATCTTACAGAGTTCTCCGGTGACCTTTTCCCTGAAGTCTCCGTACCTTTGAACCGGAAGTTTTCCGTCACACAGTTCGTAGGCTCGCTGCTCCAGTCTGCGTTGGAATTCGATTCCCGCCAACGGGTGATCGGAGCCGTAATCTTCGGGAGTAACCGCTACGATAATGGCACTGTTTGCATTTTTTCCGTCACGGCCGCTGTAGCTCATACCGTTGACCGCAAGCCGCCCGGGTTCCGAGGATGCATTGACCACATAGCCTCCGGGACACATACAGAAAGAGTAAACACCTCTGCCACAACTTGTCTTCGCCGTTACTTTATAGGCAGCAGCCCCCAGCTCTTTCACATGTTCTGCGCCATACTGGCTTCTATTGATCAGGTTCTGTGGATGCTCCACGCGGAATCCAACTGCAAAAGGTTTCGACGCCATGGGGAAATTTTTCTCATATAACATAGCAAAAGTATCTCTGGCACTGTGTCCCGGAGCCAGTACCACCTGCTCACAGGGAATCTCTTCCCTGCCGTTTACGATGACTCCGGTGACCTGCCCGTTCTGCGTTTTAATCTCTGTCACCTGACTCTTAAAACGAACCTCACCACCCAGACGCAGGATCTCTTCCCGCATGCTTTTTATGACTCTGCTCAAGACATCCGTACCGATATGAGGCTTTGCCTGGTAAACAATCGACGGATCGGCGCCATGACGAACAAAGGTTTTCAGCACTTCCGTATTTCTGCCGTATTTATCCTTTACCAGTGTATTTAATTTACCATCGGAAAAAGTTCCGGCGCCGCCTTCCCCGAACTGTACATTGGAATCCGGTTTTAACCTTCCCGTCTGCCAGAACGCTTCCACATCCGCCTGTCTGGTATCCACGTCTTCGCCGCGCTCTAAGATCACCGGTGCATATCCGTGCTGTGCCAGGTAATAGGCACAAAATAATCCTGCCGGTCCCATACCGATGATCACAGTAGGATGTTTCTGCGGCTGTGTGCCGCCATCCGGGAAATGATACTCTGTCTTTTCTACAAGCGCTACATTTGCCTTTCCCAGTCTGTGAACCGCATCCTTATATACTTTTTGCTCTCTTTTCACCGTCACATTTACGCTATAACTGTAGAAAAGCTCCGGTTTTTTTCTGGCATCCAGTGACTGCCTTACGATCTCAATTTCAAGGATCTCCGCTTCCGGAATCCTTAAGATCTGTGCCGTCTTATTCATAAGCTGCGCTTCGGTATGATTCACCGGAAGCTTTAGCTGGTTCAGTCTGATCATAATCATTTTACTCCTGTTATTGTGCTGCATGATATCCTGCCAGATATCCGCTGCTCCATGCCCATTGCAGATTGTAACCTCCGCATCTGCCGTCCACATCCAGGATCTCTCCTGCAAAATAGACGCCGGCACAGTATTTGGATTCCATCGTCTCTTTTACTTCCGTTACTGCGACTCCACCTGCAGATACCTGTGCATTCTCGTAGGGATTGCTCTCTGTAATATGCAGTCTGAAGTTCCTGCAAAGCCCATAGAAATTGCGGATCTTCTCCTCCGGGATCTCCCGCATGGGCGTTGCCAGACGGATCCCCGCCAGCTTTAGCAGTGTCGAAGTCAGCTTTTTATGTACTATACCGGTAAAAAATTCCTCCGCTGTCCGGTCTCCCAAAAGCAGCTTACGGTTCTCCTGTAATTTACGATATTCTTCTTTTGACAATTCCGGCAGAAAATCAATCTGTGCCACACATTCTCTGCGTTCTCTGAGCCGGTAGTTCACACTGCTGCTTAACTGGAATACCGGAATGCCGGAGATACCGTAATCCGTCAACTGCAATTCTCCACGCTCTCTGCTGATTTCCTCTCCGTCACACAGGAAACGGATCTCGCTGTCCGTCCGGACCCCGGCGATACCTTTTAGCAGATCCGTTTCCTGACAACGCAGCTGCACCAGTGCCGGAACCGTAAGTGTGCAGGTATGTCCCAGCTTCTTCGCAAGCTTAAATCCACTGCCATCCGATCCGGTGGCAGGAGCTGCTTTACCTCCGCAGGTCAGAATCACCGCATCCAACATCCACTCTTTTTCCCCGTCACTGACAAGCAGCTTCCCGGAATCCATCCGTTCTACTTTTGTAATCTTACACGAAAATACAATCTCCACGCCGAGCGCCTGTAATTCATACCTCAGTACATCCAATACAGCAGCCGCCTGTTCGCAGACCGGATAGAGATATCCGTTTTTTTCTTTTACCATCAGCCCGATGCTTTGGAAGAAGCGGATCGTATCTTCTGTGTCAAACCGTTCCAGTGCCTTTCCGATCCACTGCAGATCAGTGCCGTGATAACATTCCACAGAAAGTGCCCGGTTGCCCAGATTGCACTTTCCGTTTCCTGTCTGTAATATCTTCTTCCCTACACGGTCATTGCGCTCGAAGATCGTCACCTTAGCGCCTTCTCTTGCAGCAGTTATCGCTGCCATCATACCGGCAGCTCCGCCGCCGATCACACCTATCTGTTTCTTCATCTGTTTCTTCACCTTTATTTAAGAGGAATAAGTCTCCAAAAAATCATACAATGTCTCTTCATCCGGGACGAACAGCATGTCCATGATCTGCAGCTGCAAAGTCTCCGGCAGATCCTCCAGTGCAATTCCCGTATTGATATATACCGTGGTCCGGTCCTCTAAATATACCACCACTTCATGATCCGTCACCGCCAGATAATAACTTTCACTGGGCTGCACATACCGGTAATCCATGCGGACCACCACTCTCTCCCTGGAAAATGACAATACCTCCAGCCCCACAAATCCCCGCTCAATCTCCGAAAGTGGCGGATGTTCGGCATACAGATCCATGGTCTCCAAAAAGTTCTCCCGATCCATACCGATATATTTGTGCGGAATCTTCCAGGAGGTCTCAACGCTAGTCCCCCGGAGAATATCGGTCTCTTCCAGCACATATTCCGTATCCGCACACAGTGTCTCCCCGGAAGAAGCCACAGCCACACTCGCTGGTGGTGAATTGTCCTCTTCGTCTGTCACTGTCTCATCTACAACATACGGTGGCTTAGCTGTATCATTCATATCATACCAAAGACCCGGATAGAAAAAATGGATTCCCCAGACGCCGAGATATATTCCCAGTCCCAGGAAAAAGACCGGAACCACAAAAAAGTAACTGATACGTTTTACAAATTTCATACTGCCTCACATCCCTGGTGTCAATGTTTCATTCTTTGTATCAGTATCAGTTATTTTTTGGAAAATATACATCCTGCCAACCCGCTTTGGGAAAGTCTTAAATCAGCCGGAGTATTTTCCCAAGCTTACGCATCAGCCGGCCGCAGGGAATATAGGAAAAATCGGATCCCTTAAAGCATCGTAACATAATAAGCAAAAACCAGTACAGCAAAAGCGTAATCACCAGTTCCAAGAGTACCGTCACCACTGCTCCCAAACGGGGAAGCATAATCTTCTCCAGCCCGAACGCCAGCAGACCGCAGGCAAGACTGCATCCGACGGGAATTGCCAGACTCCTAAGGGCGTCCGGCCATGTCTTCATCTGCAGACAGACAATCACACATAAGAACACGGCACCGCATGCCATACTTATGACACTGCCCAGCACAATACTTAAGCTTCCGGCATTTTCCAAATTTAAAAGCACTGTTTCCGCTATCACAAAAACAATATCCATAATGCCGTATCCTGCAAGGACAAGATAACCCTTTCCTGTCATCTTAAGGATTTCCGAGCAATACAGGAGCAAAAGCAGCCACAAAATAATTGAGGAGCCTTTGGCGAACATATCCGCAAGCTGTGTGGAAACGGCGTTATCCAGGGTCTGGGCAATCGGTAATGCCAACACAGCGGTCACTATGGTAAAAAACATTCCATGAAGGAAAACACCCTGCATACCTGCCTGAAACACGGATTTTGCAAACCGGTCTTCTTTTTTCTTAAGATGAGCGCAGGTCCTGGCAATACAAGACAGCATTCCCGCATACAATATCAACGTGGGGAAAAGCAGCGTCACCAGATATCTTCCGGCAAACACTCCGTATTGTTCTGCTGATGCATAAATATCCTGCGACTGTCTCTGAAACAGAATGAGTCCCAGCCATAACGGCAGCAGGAAAAGAAGCTGTCTTAAAATATCTCCGCCGATTCCGGGAAACAGAGATCCGATCTGCCCCGCAAAGCTGTCGGTTCCCTTCATCCCGTTCTCGTTCGCTCTTCTTCCCGACATGCTGCCCCGGTAGATCACGAATAAAAACAGCGTCACTAAAAGCTCCGAGATCAGAATACCCAAAGCCACCCCCATGGCTCCGTACATTGCCGTGAAATCATCCCTTTTCAGAAGAAGACTTACTTTTTCTCCGTAATTGCCGAAGATTCCTAAGAATAAAAGACCAAGTCCCAGATAAAATACCTGACGAAGCACACAAGACACAGCGGAGGGCATCTCCGATCCTTCCCCCTGGAAACATCCGAGAAACACGGATTGAATGCATCTGAAAAATAACGCAGGGCAAAGAATCCATAAGATCATACTGCCGTAGGGGATGCGAAATATCTTTTCCAATACCGTATATCCAGCAGCTGCACAAAATAACGCCGCCAAAAGTCCGGCAGCCATCTGGAACAGCATCATATTTCTACGCATTATCGATACATTTTTATATTGTCCTTTGGCACTTCTTCCGCGAAGAAGCTTCCCCATCCGGTCAGGAATGTTCTTCCCCGTAAGGATCCAGAAAAATGCAAACACCAATAAAGCCGCCGTAAGATAAGCCAGCCCGTTATTGCCAAGTTTCCTTCCGAATATCCAGACATTGATCACCGCCAGAGCATATGCGAAAAATTGTATCTGTTTTCTTTTTACCTCTACCTGATTCATTTCGGTTACCTATACGTGTATTACACGCCCTTTTTAATCTCTTGTAATTCCAAGGGATGAAAGAACCTGCTCCTGCTTAGCCTCCATTACCTTCGCTTCGTCTTCTTCCATATGGTCATATCCGCACAGATGCAACATACTGTGGGCTACCAGGAACGCAAATTCTCTTTTTCTGCTGTGTCCGTAGCTCTCTGCCTGCTCCTTTATGCGATCCACGGAGATAATAATATCTCCCAGAATCAGTTCTCCCGTATCCGGATCAAAATAATCCGCCTCTCTGTCTTCGGAGATCTCAAAATTACCGGGTCTGTCAAAGTCCAGATTGGGGAAAGACAGCACATCCGTCTCCCTGTCAATGTTACGGTATTCCTTATTGTATGCGTGAATGCCGTCGTTATCGGTGAGCAGAACATTTAATTGTACCTCATAAGGGCAGCCTTCCATATCCAGTACAGCACATGCTACCTTTTCTACCGTATCCTCCACAGGAAACGCCTCTGTCCCTTCGGAAAAGCTCTCCCCGGTTTCATTTTCAACGTAAAAAGTCATAATACAGTTTCTCCTCCTTAAATATCTTCTGCATCCGTTTCCAGTCATGCAGCGTCATATCGCATTCACTGACGATTTCTTTCTGCCAGATGCGTTCAAATATCTTATCAATGACCTGGTCATAATCCGGCTTCTTGTCAGGCTCCTTTTGAAGCAGCAACAAAACCGCACTGACAATCGCATCGGAACAATACAATACCACTGTCTCTTTGTGGTGATATTTTTTGTTCGTTGTGTATTCTTCTAGAATCGTCCGAGCCCCTTTCGGGAATTCCACGCCTTCCTTTGTCATCTGATCCCAGCACTTTTTATGGTATAGCCCCGCACACTTCAGTGCCTCCTTGTCCATTCCCAGTTTGACGGCAATACGCTCGCAGAAATACGCCGTATGTATACAGAGAAAATACTCTGCACGATCCGTTTTCCGGTACTGGGAAAGCGTCTGGTTCTCCGTGTCATTCAGATCCAGATACCGCACTCTGTCCTTGTAGACCACCATTCCCGAGAAGATTTTCAGTATTCCCAAAAGCAGGATTCCCGAGATGATCAGATTTGCCGCCGGTACCAGGAATTGTTCCAACGTAAGATGTTCATTGGTCAGCAATACAATATTGGCCGTTTCACACAAAAGCAGACACAACAGGGATAAAAATAAGGGTATCGCAATGGAAAATTCCTCTTCCAGATGCTGAAACAGACAGGCTGCGAAAATACCGCTGATAAAATACAAAAAGAAAATGCCGGCAGACTGTCCTTCAAACGCAGCAATCATTAAAAACACTGAGGAAAACAGAATTCCCACAGGGAGATTGCCAAATAACGATAATACTACAAACACCGCAGGGAACGGCCATCCTCCCGCCGGCAAAAAAACGCATGCCAGAGAAAACAAAAGGCAGCACCAGACCACGATCCAAAACCGGATCGGATGATCTGCATTATCATAATCCAAATGATCGTCCAGGGTCTCCCTTCGAAGGAAAAAACCTGCCACAGCAAATCCCAGTGCTGTCATCACCGCATCCCGCAATGCATTTTCCGCCGATAATTGTCTGGCAATAATCCCCAGCCCGTAAACCCCGGCACTTCCCGCCAAAACTGTCAGAAGTTCCGGCAGCAGAAATACCAAAAGACCGTTTTTGTTTTCCGTTTTCATACTTATCTTTTTCCCTTGTCCGTATGCTTTAACTTAGGGCTTCTTTTGCTCCCGGCTTCATAATCATCGTATGCTTTTACGATCTTCTGTACCAGCGGATGTCGAACCACATCCTTATTGGTCAGATTACAGAAAGCAATGTCGTCAATATTTTTAAGGACTCTCGTCGCCACATCCAGACCGGACTTTGCTCCCACGGGAAGATCCTTCTGGGAAGAGTCACCGGTTACGATCACCTTGGAGCCAAACCCGATACGGGTCAGGAACATTTTCATCTGCGCCGGGGTGGTATTCTGCGCTTCATCCAGGATAATATAGGCATTGTCCAGAGTACGGCCTCTCATATAAGCAAGAGGTGCCACTTCTATCAGACCTTTTTCCATATTTTTGGCAAAGCTCTCAGCACCCATGATCTGGTACAGCGCGTCATATAGCGGACGCAGGTACGGGTCTACCTTACTCTGCAGGTCTCCGGGCAAAAATCCTAACTTTTCACCGGCTTCAATGGCAGGTCTGGTCAGTATGATACGGCTGACCTCGTTATTTTTAAATGCTGTGATCGCCATTGCCATGGCCAGGTAAGTCTTACCGGTACCGGCAGGTCCCAGTCCGAATACGATCATATTCTTGCGGATGGCATCCACATAAGCTTTCTGTCCCAGAGTCTTTGGCTTGATCGGTTTGCCGCTGATGGTATGACAGATGCAGTCCGCATCCATTTCCATCAGTTTATCTTCCTGATCCTCTTTTCCCATTTCAATGGCATAATCCACACTCTGTTCTTCGATCTCATTGCCATGATCCGACAGGGCAGTCAACTGTTTCAATACCCGGGATGCCTTCGAAGAATTCTCTTCCTCTCCGGTGATCACAACGCTGCCGTTACGGTCCACGATAGTCACCTGAAAATCCTGTTCCAGCTTCTTGATATAGGCATCCTGCATGCCGAATATTTTACGCATCTGTTCCGTATCCATCTCAAAACTGATTGTTGTCACACCCATTTATGCCTTATTCCTCATTTCCATCAGTATCTTCCGTACGCAGATCTTCGACCATCTCCGGCACGGAATCTGTAAGCACTCCCGCCGCCTCGCGTAATGTCAATTCTCCGTGAGCAGTCCATCCGGCGCACTTTGTTTCTATTTTAACATCTTTCGAGATTATTTGTACCCCTTTTTCATCTAAACTTTCGAGAAAGTCCAATATTTTTTTCTGTAAAACAGTTTTTGCTTCCTGTGTCGTATAGGAATATTCTGTTTTTTGATACTCTCTATAAGTGATCCTACACAGTGTGCAGGGAACATGCAGATATTCCAGTACTTTTACCGGACAGGTGTCAAGGATGCTGTCGTATTGCAGATACCCGGGCTCCGCCTTCGGTCTCCACTCTATGTCGCCGAAGCGAATAAAATAATACTTTGTTTCCCTCCCTGTGTACTGTTTTTGGATATAATCCGCCGGCAGATACGCCTGGAAAGTACCGGTGTGTTCCATCCGGATATCTGCGTCCGATACTACCGGCCGGTATTCCCTTACGGTGCCATCCTCCGCATATATGGGGATCCTGCCTTCCACCAGAATGTCCCCCTTTGCTACTTCACTGCCGGTGGTTACTTTTGGCACACCGCTTCGAACGATCATCTCCGTGATCACACCGTCGTATTGTGCCACCAGATCCCTGCCTGTCTTAGGATCTGCAACAGTTTCTTCCGGAACAGGCATATCATTTTCCTTCAGTTCAATAAAAAGACGTACTCCGTCCAGTCGTCCGGAGGTCCAGGTGACCTGTGGAAAATTGCGGCGGATCTGTTTTTCCAATTCTCCGATGTCCAGATTGCTTTTCCACATTCCGGTATGTACGCCTTCCTGCTCCAGAAATTTTAAAAAAACATCCTCCGTCACCTGTAAATTTCCGGAGACCCGGATATCCCATATGAAAAAAGAAGATAGAATCCAAAACGCTGCTGTCAGAAAAAAGCCTGCAAAAAATACCTTTCTTTTAAGCATTCCGGGCACTAAAAAAGGTAGTCCACATCTTTCCGATATGACTACCCTTACTTTTGTTTTTCTGGCGATGGGACGCAGCTGATAAAAAGCTTTCAGACTGACACACATCGTATAAATATCATCCTGCTTTTCAATGTTCCACAGTAATACACCCTTATTACTGCACAGATTGATAAACCGCTGCGGTGCAAATCCCCATACACGAATTTTCACATATCCCTGCAGACGTTTGATCCATTCCGTCATTTCCAGACGACCTCCGTTTACCAGTAATGATCTATAAATAGCGTAGCGTACTGATATTTCCGCTGATCTTCATATCTTCATTGGTATAATAGTCGATGGAAAGCCGGCTTCCCTCCAGACACACCTGACAGGTCTTCGCCTGCAGCAGGATCCGTTCGCCGGTATACTCCAAAATCCCTCTGTAATTCTCGATCCAGACTTCACAGTTGCCGGTAAGTGTCACGCGCAGCGCTCCCATACAGACATCCTTGGGAAGCTGCAGGGAATTGATCCATTTTTCTTTTTGCTGTTGTGCTCTTCTCATTTTCATATAAAACTATATGACGAAGAGCACCGAAATATGTTACTGCAAAATCCCCTTGATCAGAGGCTCCTTTTGGGGGCAGCTGTCGGTAATGCAGTAAGCATTTAAGAATTTCTCCTTTGCCGCTTTCAGACGTTGTTCATCATTGGCATGAAGATACCCGAGAACCTCGCCTTTTTTCACAGCATCTCCCTTTTTCTTCTCTAATACGATACCTACCGACAGGTCGATCGTACTTTCCTTGGTCTCTCTTCCTCCGCCCAACAGCAGGGAACAGATGCCAATGTCCTCGCAGGCGATTCTTCCCACGAAACCGTCTCTGTCCGCACAGACAGGCACTACCATCGATGCCTTAGGAAGGAGTTCGGGGTTCGTTACTGCCAACGGGTCACCCCCCTGGGCTTCCACGAACTGTTCCAATTTCCGTAAGGCACTGCCGTCTTCGATGACTTTAGTAAGCATTCCTCTTGCCTCTTCGGCATTCTCCACCTTGCCACCGGCAAGCAGCATCTGACTGCCCAGTACCATGCAGAGTTCTCTAAAATCCTCCGGTCCTTCTCCCCGCAGGGTTGCAATGGCTTCTTTTACTTCCAGAGCGTTTCCCACAGCACGCCCCAGCGGCTGATCCATATCCGAGACTACGGCAATGGTTTGTCTGCCTGCATTTTTACCGATCTTGACCATTTCTTCCGCCAGGGCAAATGCATCATCCTGACTCTTCATAAAAGCACCGCTGCCGGTCTTGACATCCAGCACAATGGCATCCGCACCGGCTGCCAGCTTCTTGCTCATGATGGAGCTGGCAATCAGGGACATATTGTCCACGGTGGCCGTCACATCCCGCAGGGCATACAGCTTTTTATCTGCCGGTGCCAGGTCTTTCGTCTGTCCCATAATGGCGATCCCGATCTTATTGACATTTTCAATAAAGCGGTCTGCGGTAAGTGCTGTGGTAAATCCGGGGAAGCTCTCTAACTTGTCAATGGTTCCTCCGGTGTGGCCCAGTCCTCTGCCGCTCATTTTGGCCACCGGGATTTCGCAGGCAGCCACCATGGGAGTCAGTGCCAGAGAAGTCTTGTCACCCACGCCGCCGGTACTGTGTTTGTCTACTTTACAGCCATGGATTTTGGACAGATCCAGCATCTCCCCGCTATGTGCCATGGCCATGGTAAGTTCGTAAGTCTCCCGCTCCGTCATCTTCTGAAAATAAATTGCCATCATCAGAGCAGACACCTGATAATCCGGTATCTCTCCCTTCGTGTAGCCTTCAATAAAAAAGTGAATCTCTTCTTTGGATAACTCTCCGCCGTTTCTCTTTTTCATGATGATGTCATACATTCTCATAGGCTTCCTCCTGTCTGCGGCAACATTACCACCAACTCTTATACACCGACTTTTTTACAGATATCACGGATGCAGCATTTCTCGCAATAGGGATGGGTTCTGGCAGTGCATACCTCTCTTCCGTGATATACCAGTCTGTGGCAGAAATCACTGCCTTCCTTAGGCGGAATGATCTTCCACAGCTCCTTCTCCACCTTGGCAGGCTCCTTGATACCGTCTACCAGTCCCATACGGTTCACCAGGCGGATACAGTGAGTGTCCGTCACGATGGCGGGCTTACCGAAGACATCCCCCATGACCAGATTGGCACTTTTCCTGCCTACTCCCGGCAGAGACAGCAGCCCGTCAAAGTCATCCGGCACTTTCCCCTGATATTTATCCCTAAGAATCTTCATGCAGGCGCTGATATCTCTCGCCTTGCTGTGACCTAAGCCGCAGGGCTTTACGATTGCCTCGATCTCTTCCACCGGAGCATCCGCCAGGGCATCCACATCCGGGAATTTCTCGTAAAGCTTCTCCACCACGATATTTACCCGGGCATCGGTACACTGGGCCGCGAGACGGACGCTGACAAGCAGCTTCCATGCCTGATCGTAATCCAGAGTGCATCCGGCATCCGGGTATTCTTTTTTCAGACGTTCTATGATTTCTAATGCACGTTGTTTTTTTGTCATATTTTCGTCACTCTTGTTTAAAATAGTTACAAAACTTTTACTTATGGTAAGGCTCGTGCTGAATGATCCGGAACGCCCGATAGATCTGTTCACACAGGATCACACGCATCAGCTGATGGGGAAAGGTCATTTTGGAAAAACTAAGTGCCAGATCCGCTTTCCTGCAGACGCTATTGTGCAGTCCTAAGGAGCCACCGATGACAAAACAGATGTGGCTTTTTCCACGGACACTGCAGTCCTCGATCCACGCAGCAAACTCTTCGGAAGAATAATTTTTGCCGGCGATCTCCAGTGTCACGATCAGAGCATCCTGGGGCAGCTTTGCAAGAATGCGGGCTCCCTCTTTTTCACGGATCTGATCTTCCAGAACAGTGCTTGCTCCATCCGGTGTCATCTCATCCGCCACTTCGATAATGTTCAACTTCGTGTAACGACTCAGCCGTTTGCTGTATTCGTCAATGGCATCACGGAAAAATTTCTCCTTGATCTTCCCTACACATATGATGGATATTTTGATCATTCTTCCTCTGCTCCGTCAGTATCCGGGAAGATCTGTTCGTAGATCTTCGTGTCAATGAGATTCTCCAGCATCTGCTGGTCCAAATTCATGAACTGATGGTTTATCTGGTTGCGTATGACTTCAAATCTCTTATAATACAGGGCTTCTTCGGGAGTATCTGCTGCATTTTCGATCTGCGCGTCGATTTTTTCCGCAGTCAGGTTTTCCTCGCTCCATTTAAGCAAGGTATCTACCAGAGAGTTCTCGGACTCTGCCTTTTTCTCGAAAAGCTTTGCATTACGCATGGACACCACGCCCATAACAATGAAGAGGATAAATACAGCACTCATGACCCCGTAGAACATGTATGGGTTCCCGATGTTAAAGGGTAGTACTCCTGCAATTCCAAGGGCCATCACCAAGATTCCCAAAACACCCACAATTAACAGTACCCAGGCAGAGGATCTGTTTTCCTCTGCTTTGGCACCACTGTTCATATAAGTCAGACCACCCTGTGTGGATGCGGTTTTCAATAGTTCCACAGAATTTGGCTTTTCTTCCGATGCTTCATCTCCGTCCGGCATCAGGAATTCGTCTACCGCTGCTTCTTCCTCTGCGACATTCTCCTTGCGTTCCTTTTCCTGCTGCTCTAAGAAAACTCTGGCGATGGTCTTCGCCTTTTTCTCGTCCTTTGCATCTACAAACAGTTCATAGACCTGCTCTGTCTCATCATAGACAAGTTTACTTTTTTCCACGCCATTGTATGTAAGGAAGTCTTTTAACTTCTCCATCTCATCCTGTTCACCGAACAGCACGGAAGTAAAGTCCGTCAATTCTTCCTCACTTACCAGTGTTTCTCCGCAATCGGGACATACGGTGATCCCTTCCCGATATTCATTTTTACATTTCGGACACCATGCCATATGCTAACACCATCCTTAATATTCGTAATCCAGGCAGGCTCTTCCTCCTGCCACAGATCCAATATATTCTTTTGCTGCCAGATGATCCGGATGCACCTGATATGCCGCCAGTGCCTCTGTATCTGTAAAATCAGAGATCAGTGCCACATCCCGGTTGCTGCTGTCCAGTTCATTTATGATCACTTCCACCTTCACGGCACCGGGTACTTTTTCTTTAATGGGCTCTAAAAGTGCCTTGATCTTCTCGGCGGCTGCTCTCTTCTCCTGGGAGGTCAGATTACCTTCCAGGCTCCACATAACAATATGTCTTACCATGTAAGCCTCCATTCTGTCCGGTCCAGCGACCGGATGCGGGGTAATTATTTTACACTCAGATATTCGTCAATACCCTTGGCAGCAGCCTTTCCTGCTCCCATCGCCAGAATAACGGTAGCTGCTCCTGTTACCGCATCTCCACCGGCATAGACACCTTCCTTGGTGGTCTTGCCGTTATTTTCATCCGCAATGATGCACTTCCACTTATTGGTATCCAGTCCCCTGGTGGTAGAAGAGATCAGAGGATTCGGGGAGGTACCTAATGACATGATCACGGTATCTAACTCCATCACGAATTCGGATCCGGGTACTTCCACGGGACGGCGTCTGCCGCTCTCATCGGGCTCGCCCAGTTCCATGCGGATGCACTTCATGCCGGTCACCCAGCCCTTATCGTCAGACAGGATTTCTATAGGATTGGTCAGCAGATCAAAAATGATGCCTTCTTCTTTTGCATGATGTACTTCTTCCACTCTGGCAGGAAGCTCCTCTTCGCTTCTGCGGTATACAATATGTACCTCAGCACCCAGACGAAGTGCGGTTCTTGCAGCATCCATAGCCACGTTACCGCCGCCTACCACAGCTACCTTCTTACCATGCATGATAGGTGTTCTGGAATCGGGATCAAACGCCTTCATCAGATTGCTTCTGGTCAGGTATTCATTGGCAGAGAATACACCGTTGGCATTCTCGCCGGGGATACCCATGAACTTCGGAAGTCCTGCACCGGAACCGATAAATACAGCCTGGAAGCCCTCTTCGTCCATCAACTGATCGATGGTCACGGATTTACCTACCACTACGTTGGTTTCAATATGAACACCGAGAGATTTTACATTTTCGATCTCTTTTGCCACAACGCCGCTCTTGGGAAGACGGAACTCAGGGATACCGTATACCAGTACACCGCCTGCCTCATGCAGTGCCTCGAAGATGGTAACATCATAACCCATCTTTGCCAGATCTCCGGCACAAGTCAGACCTGCGGGACCGGAACCGATAACAGCTACCTTTTTACCGTTCTTCTGTGCTGCCGGTGTAGGTTTGATGCCGTTTTCTCTTGCCCAGTCAGCTACGAAACGCTCCAGCTTACCGATAGAGATGGGATCCCCCTTGAAGCCACGGATACATTTTCCTTCACACTGGCTTTCCTGGGGGCATACACGACCGCAGACAGCGGGAAGTGCGCTGGATTCGCTGATGATACGATATGCTTCTTCGATATTGCCGTTCTTCACCTGTTCAATGAACTGAGGGATCTGGATCGCTACGGGACAGCCCTTTACACACTGTGCATTTTTACAGTTAATGCAGCGGGAAGCCTCTTCCATTGCTTCTTCTTTGTTATATCCGAGACACACCTCTTTGAAGTTGGTAGCACGTTCCTTTGCATCCTGCTCTCTGACAGGAATTCTTTTTAATACATCCATTTTATTTAACCATGCCTTTCTGATTTATCGTCTTCACACGTTTGCAGTAGAACTACTGGCAGTTGCCGCAGCCGCCGTGATGGGTATCTCCCTCTTCCAGGGCTAACATTGCACGTCCCTCAGCTGTCTTGTAGATCTGCTGACGTCTCATTGCCTCATCAAAGTTTACTTCGTGTCCGTCGAATTCGGGACCGTCTACGCAGGCGAATTTTACCTTGCCGCCGACAGTGACACGACAGGCACCGCACATTCCCGTTCCATCGACCATAATGGGGTTCAGACTGACTACTGTGGGAATCTCCAGTTCCTTGGTCAGGAGACATACGAATTTCATCATGATCATGGGGCCGATAGCGATGCACAGATCGTACTTTTTGCCTTCCGCTACCAGATCTTTGATGGTCTGAGTTACCATACCGCTTCTTCCATAGGATCCGTCATCGGTGGTCACATAAAGATTGCCGGCAACCGCTTCCATCTCTTTTTCCAGGATCAGCAGATTTTTGGTCTTGCTTCCTACGATAACATCAGCAGCAATTCCATGCTCATGCAGCCATTTCACCTGAGGATATACCGGAGCTGCACCAACGCCACCTGCTACGAAGAGGATCTTCTTTGCCTTTACTTCGTCCAGAGGCTGTTCTACCAGTTCGGAGGGACATCCTAAAGGTCCTACGAAGTCATGGAAGTATTCTCCTTCTTCCAACTGTGCCATGAGTTTCGTACCGGCACCTACGGTCTGGAACACAATGGTCACGGTTCCTTTTTCTCTGTTGTAATCACAGATGGTCAGCGGAATACGCTCTCCCTCACTGTCCATTCTTACGATGACAAACTGACCGGGTTCACAGGTCTTTGCCACTCTGTTTGCTTCTACCTCCATCAGATAGATGTTGGTTGTCAGCTCCTGTTTTTTTACGATCTTATACATTTCTCTTTTCCGTCCCTTCTGTTAGGATTAATAGAATTTATATAGCTGAAACAGCCACCAGTGTATAAAAGCGGCCGCTCTCGTCCGTCTGCAGTTTCCAGAGCTCTCTGGTATAGGCATTGACCGCGAACAGATTGCCTGTTCTGGTAACTGTACCGTCAGCTCCTCTGTAAATCTCCGCGATCACATAAAAATCATCAATTTTATTAATATTGGTCACATATTGATACTGGTACAGATACACAGCACCGGATTCATCAAAGCTACCGGATTCGTCCTGTATTTTACCGCTTAGCAGTGCGTATTCCACAATCTTTTGCACCGCTTCTTCCGGGGTAAACTCTGTGTTCATGACCAGATTATAGCTTCTCTCCACGATCTCACTCTTACGGCCTTCCGCGATCCGGATAAAACGGAATACGGATTTACCAAGGGGCATGGGAATCGGTCCATCATATACAGTCGAATTCTGTGTCGGATCCGTACCATCCGTCGTGTAATAGACATCTTCCCCGTCTGTTACTTCAATATTGATCGGGAATTCATAATCTCCACTGACTGCCGTTACATCCGGTGTACTTAACTGTTCAATTTCAATGTGATACTTTTTGGTTACCACTTTGCTGCTGATGTCATTCTCATTGATATACACCGCTTTGATACAGTAGTCGCCACTTTCTAACAGAATCGGTGCCGTATACAGAGAGCTGTTCTCTCCCGGCTCGCTGCCGTCCATGGTGTAATAAATACTGCCGGTCCCGAAGGTAGTCAGCTTTAACGGCTGGATGCTGGTGTAATACCCCTCCTGTAAGCTGAATTCCGGTTCCATTGCCATATAGCTCTGGTACTTGCTCATAATATTGACATTCCCGCAATTCTGCAACAGATCATTAATAGTCTTATAATCTTCTCTGGCAGCGTAAATGGCGATCAGTTTCCCATAGGCGCTCTCTAACTGTTCGGAAGTTGCCTTTCCATCCGTCACGATCTCCCGCAGCAGATACTCATATTCCATCTTGTTATTCTTCTGAAAATAGATATCCGCCAGTTCGAATTTAAGTGTAATATTATCGGGATCCAGTTCCAATGCACGGTTGTAACAAGTAACTGCCTGGTCGTATTCTCCCTCTGCCACATAATTTCTTGCACATTTCGTCTGGTATTCTACGGAATGGTAATGGGAATATGAGATTCCGGTTCCCGTACATACCACCGCCACCACTGTAAGCACCAGTAAAAGCACGATAAATTTCCAACGGAACGGATGTGCCAAAGGTTCATCCATAGGTTCATCCCAGTCCTGAAGTTCCGCGGTATCTGCGGAAGAATCCGTCTCCTCCGGCTCCGTATCCGGTGCCATCTCTTTTGCGATATTGTTCAGCGTCTGTGCCATATTGTATTCAATTTCCGGTTCAAAATCAGGTACGATATGGATGTCTTCACCGCAATGTTCGCAGTAAAGTTTTCCTTCCTCCATCTCTGCTCCGCAATTCGGACATTTCATACAATTATCCTCTTGCTGCCTGCAAAGCTACAGATTCCAGACAGTTGTTCATCAGCATGGCTATGGTCATGGGGCCTACCCCTCCGGGAACCGGAGTGATGGCGCTGCATATCGGTTCTACGCAGTCAAAATCCACATCGCCGCACAATTTGTTCTCTGCATTGCGGTGAATTCCCACGTCAATAACAACAGCCCCCTCCTTTACATATTCTGCTGTGATCATCTTCGGTCTGCCGACAGCCACCACCAGAATATCCGCTCTCTTTGTCACTTCTTTCAGGTCCTTCGTCCGGCTGTGAGCAATTGTCACCGTACCGTTCTCCCGAAGCAAAAGCAGTGCCATGGGCTTGCCGACAATATTGCTTCTGCCGATCACCACACATTCCTTTCCGGCGATTTCAATCCCGGATCTCTTCAGAAGCTGGATCACTCCCGCCGGGGTACAGGACACGAAACCTGGTTTGCCAATACAGAGAGCACCGACATTCTGCGGATGGAAGCCGTCCACATCCTTTAAGGGAGAAATGGCATCCAGTACCTTTTCCTCATCGATGTGTTTGGGTAACGGCAGCTGCACCAGAATGCCGTTCACATCCGTTCTGTCATTCAGTTCCCGGATCAGCTCCAGCAGCTTTTCTTCTGTGGCCTCCTCCGGAAGTTCATACGCCAGAGAACGAACACCCACGTATTCACATGCTTTTTTCTTATTCCGAACATATACGGAAGAAGCCGGATCGGCTCCTACCTGAATCACTGCCAGAGTCACTTCACACCCCTGCTCTTTTAAAGCAGCAACTTTTTCTTTTACTTCCTCTTTGATCTGTGCGGAAATTGCTTTTCCGTCTATTAACTGTGCCATGGGACACTTGTCCTCCTTACTAGAATAATCCGGTGATCTTCCCGTTGTCATCCACGTCAATATTGTAGGCAGCGGGTGCCTTGGGCAGTCCCGGCATGGTCATGACCGCACCGGTGAGCACTACGACAAAACCGGCACCGGCAGATACATAAGCCTCTCTTACGTTTAATTCAAAACCGGAGGGTCTTCCTAACAGCGTGGGGTCATCCGACAGGGAATACTGATTCTTCGCCATACATACCGGCAAGTTGCCGAAGCCCAGCTCTGTCAGGCGCTTTAACTGTTTTGCTGCCGCCGGTGCAAAGTTCACACTGTCTGCTCCGTAGATCTCTCTGGCAATCTTTGTGATCTTATCCTGAAGAGATAATTCATCCTCATATAATACATGGAAATGATTCTCTTTTTCTAATGCTTTTAATACCTTTTTGGCTAAAGCGATGCCGCCCTCGCCGCCCTTCTCCCATACTTCGGAGAGAGCGAACTCACAGCCTCTTGTCTCACAGAATTCTCTGACGTAAGCGGTCTCTGCCTCGCTGTCTGTAATAAAAGAATTCAGGGTAACCACTACTGGTACACCGTATTTCTGCAGATTCTCAATATGTTTCTCCAGGTTCACGATACCCTTTTTCAATGCTTCCAGGTTCTCTGCGCCCAGATCGGCTTTCGCAACGCCGCCGTTATATTTCAGTGCGCGGATAGTCGCAACCAGTACTACCGCATCAGGAGTAAGCCCTGCCTTGCGGCACTTGATGTCGAAGAATTTTTCAGCACCCAGATCGGCACCGAAGCCTGCTTCCGTGATGCAATAATCTGCCATCTTCATGGCTGCCTTGGTGGCTCTTACGGAATTACATCCGTGAGCAATATTAGCAAAGGGACCACCGTGTACCAGTGCCGGAGTATGTTCTAAGGTCTGGATCAGGTTGGGTTTGATCGCATCCTTTAACAGAGCTGCCATAGCACCAACCGCCTTTAACTGTCCTGCGGTCACCGGTTCTCCCTGATAGTTATAAGCTACAACGATCTTGGATAGACGCTCCTTCAGATCCTTCATATCGTCTGCAAGACACAGGATTGCCATGATCTCACTGGCCACGGTAATGACAAAATGATCCTCTCTGACGAAACCGTCTGTCTTGTTCCCCAGTCCTACCACGATATTACGAAGGACTCTGTCATTCATATCTTCGCAACGCTTCCAGACGATCTGTCTGGTATCAATCCCCAGTTCATTCCCCTGCTGGATATGGTTGTCCAAAAGAGCTGCCAGCAGATTATTGGCAGATGTGATGGCATGAAAATCACCGGTAAAATGCAGATTCAGTTCATCCATGGGTACTACCTGTGCGTAACCGCCGCCGGCAGCTCCACCCTTGATGCCGAAGCAGGGGCCTAAGGATGGCTCTCTGAGAGCAATGACAGCTTTTTTGCCCATTCTGCCGAATGCTTCCCCCAGACCGACTGTAGTCGTGGTCTTGCCCTCTCCCGCAGGTGTAGGGTTGATGGCTGTAACCAGAATCAGTTTTCCGTTGGGACGGTCCTGAATCTTAGTTAAAAATTCTTCGGAAAGCTTTGCCTTGTATTTTCCGTAAAGTTCCAGATCGTCTGCATCGATTCCCAGACTTCCGGCGACCTTGGTAATGGGCTCCATTACCGCTTCCTGTGCGATTTCAATATCTGTTTTCATGTCCTTTTTCCCTCCGTTTATTCAGACAGTTCCGGGTCTTTGTCAGATCTCCTCCAACAGTTGCTCAAACTGTTCCATACTCATAAGTACCTTTCTGGGCTTTGTGCCTTCTTCCTCACCGACCACGCCGTATTCACACAGTTGGTCCATGATCCTTGCGGCACGGTTAAAGCCGATCTTCAACACGCGCTGTAACATACCGATGCTGGCCTTGTCTTTATCAATAATAAAACGTGCGGCTTCCTCAAAATATTCGTCTCTGTCGTTGCCTCCACCGGATCCACTTCCGGAAGATCCACCCGACGAACCAATATTTTTGATCTTCTCTTCGATATCCTCGGCATAGCTGTTATAGACATTGCCAATGGTCTGATTTTTCAAATAATCCACCACATCGGATACTTCCTTATCCGATACGAAAGCTCCCTGTACACGGGCCGGTTTGGAATAGCCCTGAGGGTAGAACAGCATATCGCCTTTACCAAGCAGCTTTTCTGCACCGTTCATGTCAAGGATCGTACGGGAATCTACGCCACTGGATACGGAGAACGCCACACGGCTGGGCATGTTCGCCTTGATCAGACCGGTGATAACATCCACGCTGGGCCGCTGAGTAGCAATGATCAGATGGATTCCTGCCGCTCTTGCCAACTGTGCAAGACGACAGATGGATTCCTCCACTTCACCGGGACATACCATCATCAGATCCGCCAGCTCGTCCACGATAATAACGATCTGCGGCATCTTCTTAGGTCGTTCCTCGCCCTCGGGAACAGACATGGTCTCAATCTTTTTATTATAGCCCTTCAGATCACGGACATTATAATCCGCGAACTTCCGGTAACGGTCTTCCATCTCACTGACCCCCCAGTGTAATGCGGCAGATGCCTTCTTAGGATCTGTCACTACCGGGATCAGCAGATGAGGAATGCCGTTATACACACTCAGTTCTACGACCTTCGGGTCTACCATGATCAGTTTTACATCATCCGGATGTGCCTTGTACAAAATACTCATGATCAGGGTATTGATACATACGGATTTACCGGAACCGGTAGCTCCGGCGATCAGCATATGGGGCATCTTGGCAATATCTGCCACTACCGTCTTGCCCGCAATATCCTTACCTACTGCAAAAGCAATATTGGAATTGAATTCCCTGAATTCCTTACTCTCTAAAAGATCACGGAGTGCCACAGTCATATTTTCTTTGTTCGGGACTTCGATACCGATGGCTGCCTTGCCGGGGATCGGTGCCTCGATACGTATATCCGTGGCTGCCAGATTCAATTTGATATCATCTGCCAGACCTACGATCTTGGATACCTTCACGCCCTGCTCCGGTTGTAATTCATACCGGGTAACACTGGGACCCTGACTGATATCGGTGATTGTTACCTTCACACCGAAAGTATTCAGTGTCTGCTGTAAGCGCATGGCAGTCTCTTTTAATTCTCTGGAAGAATCTCCCGTAGCTGCCTTTCCCTTCTGTAACAGACTTAAAGGAGGGATCCGGTATTCTGCGGGCGGCTGTTTGGCCGCTTTCGCAATATCCTTATGTATCTGGTCTTCCGCAAGGGAATTCCCCTTAGGAGGCTCCGGTGCTGTAATCTTCGGACGTACACGGCTAACGGATGGTGCCTCATAGGGGTTCTGTTCCGGCTGCATCTGCTGCATTCCCCGGTCAGGCCCCCCGGATTCCACAGGTGTATTTTCAGGCTCCGGAATGTCTTCCTTATGGATCCGGATAGATTCTGCCTGGGGTGTCAGAAGCGCCGCTTCCTCCTGCCAGGATTCTCTACGTTCAAAAGGCTTTTTAAACGTAGCTGCACTGCTTACTTCCTCCACCGGAATATCTTCATAGGAAACATCGTCTGCCGCTTCCTGCATGGTCACCTGATGTATATCCGTCACATTGATTTTATCAAAATCACTGGAAGTCACCCGGGTCTCTTCCACCGCGGGAGCTTCCTGTGCATCCTCTTCGTATACGATCTCATGGATATCATCCCGTCTGCCGGCAGGCTGTGTATCCTGCTTTTTCAAGGAGGTATCCATCATGACTCCTGTCACCTTTTTCTCTCTGCGGGGGACAGCATTCAGGATTTCTTCGTTCTCTTTCTCCTCAGCGCGGAGTCTTCGCTCTTCCTCACGAATACGGCGCTCCTCTTCACGGATGCGACGGGCTTCCTCTCTCTGGGAAGTACGTTCTTCCTGCTCCTGCCTGCGGATTTCGGCATTTTCCCGTCTGCGCGCTGCATCCTCTCTGGACAGTTCACGGATCCTGTCGCCACCGTTACGCATACTGTTTAAGAAGGATCGCTCTGTTACCAGGATCAGGCTGATCACTGAACATAAAAGCACTACCAGCACTGTTCCTACGGTCTCCAGATACTGTAACAGCAGATAACAGATACTGCCTGCCAGAATACCGCCGCCCTTTTTACCGGTGCTGCAGTTCGTATATAACAGTTTGATATCGTACTGTTCCATGGAGCCGGCAGTCTTCGCGATCAGATCGCATACCACGCCGATCATTAAAAACAATACGGCACCGGCGATCACTTTTCGGACTGCGGTAGGGTTCCCCTCATTGGCGAACCAGAAAGCCACCGCCAGAAATATTACGATGGGCGCTATATACGCAGTAAATCCGAAGATGCCAAATAAGACCCCGCTGATCGCATTGCCAACCGGACCGATAATACCAAAATTGCAACAAAATAATATCAACATCGCAACAAACAGGACGATCAGACCGATCTCGTGAAAAAGTTCACTGTCCTGTGCAGATCTCTGCGCCTGCCTGCTGCGACTGCCTGTCGTGCTTTTTCTTGTCCTGCCGGAAGATGATGTTCTTTTGCCTGATGAAGATGCCATGTCATCATACCCCTAACTTTAATGTTAATACTAATATAACTATTCAGAACCACATTCGTAAAATCGTATCTTCGATGCTATTCTTTTACGTTAGCATAATAGTCATAATTAGAAGTATATCATTTTTCCACTGCCTTGTCATCCTTTTTTCTATTGCACCTGATCATCCCCGATCATCTCCCTAAGTTTGCCGATTGCCCGGTCGATACCGCCTACTTCATCGATAATACCTGTGTTTACCGCTTCTTCCCCCACCAGAATGCTTCCCACATCTTTTGTGAGGAAACCGGTTTCCATCATAAGATCTTCCAGCTTCTGTCTGCTGATCTTGCAATGTCTGCACACAAATCCCGTGATCCTGTCCTGAATCAGCTTAAAATATTCAAATGTCTGGGGCACACCGATCACCATGCCGTTCATCCGTACCGGATGAATCACCATAGTCCCTGTCGGTACAATAAAAGAATACTTACAACTCACCGCAATGGGTACACCGATGGAATGACTGCCGCCCAGCACCAAAGATACCGTGGGCTTGCTTAAGGAGGCTAACATCTCCGCAATAGCCAGTCCCGCTTCCACATCCCCACCCATGGTATTTAATAACACCAGAACACCTCCGATCTCCTCACTGTCTTCGATTGCTGCCAGCTGTGGAAGAATATGTTCGTATTTTGTGGTCTTGGAATTGCCTGAGAGATTTTCATGACCCTCGATCTCACCGATGATGGTCAGCAGATGAATCTTTTTTCCGGAAACTTCATCTGACAATGTCAGCTGCCCTGTTTTTTCAATCCGTTCATCTCTGTGCTCTTCCGCTTCGGTCTTCGGTGCTTCGGTCTTCGGCGCTTCGTTCCTGTTCTGATCGTTTTTTTTATGATTCTGCACGGTCTGTGCCCTCCCTGTTTCAATGATTTATGATTTTTGAAATATAAAAACAAAAAAGACGACACAAAGGCATCTTACCTTAGTATCGTCTTTTAGTATGTCCTGTTTTTATTATTTTAATGATCAAAATCGTCATCATCCGCTACCGGATAATCATAATCGCCGACATTATCACCAAGCTTATAATCCAACACCTTAGGCACATGCTTTTTCGGCAGAGGCAGGGGATTTTCGATAAATTGTATTTTGTCTGTCTCCGGAACCTCTTCCGGTGCCGGTGCCGTCTCTTCCTCCGGCAGATCCTCAGTCTCCAGATCCTGTACTTTCAGTCTGTGCTTTCGGGGAACCGCTCCTACGGGGACCGCCTCAACAGTCTCAGACGGCATCCCGCCAGCATCCCGCAGTCGTTCCATTTCGTACGGCAGAATCGCCTGTATTCCTGCACCGGCAACTATGGCCAGCAGCAGATACAAAAGCGTAAATCCCGGCATGTCCTCACTTAACATTCCGTAACCACTTAAGATTCCAAGTGCTAACACCTGTGCAAGCCACACGGACTGTCTTTCGCATTTTATCCTGCACCAGTAACTGAATACACCGCTTGCAAGGATCGTAACCATAATGGCTGCTACCACCTGATAAGGCACATAAGTGTAGAGGTTCGGCTGTTCATAGAGAGCAATCCATGTGAATTTCCCGGGGGAAAAGACTTTCCACCATGCCAGAAGCACATTCTCCATCTGCTTCCCACTGCCCAAAGCGTCCAGAGCAATGCAGGCAAAAAATGCCACTGCAGTACCGAACAGACCTAACACTCCTGCACCGATTCTGCGCATCCATTTTACCGGCTGCTTTGTCTCCAGAAAAAGCACGGAAAACACTACGAGCAGCAAAAGCAGTCCCGTCACATCCAGGTAAGCAAGAATTCCTATGGCAATGCCACCTAAGAAAAATCCGCCTACAGAATGGATACCGGGAGTGTCTCCCCGTTGTCTGAAACTATCCAATGCTTCCACGCATACACACAGGCCGATCATCCACAACAACTGATATAACGGTTCCGGGCCTAAAATCATCGTTCCCGACAGAGCAGGACACAGCATCCAGTATCCAAGAGCCACCACAGCAGCCACCGTACCGGTCAATTTTCGTACTGCAAAATATAAAAAGATTCCGGTCAGAATCTGCAATACCAGCTGCAGTACCAGTGCCGCCGTCATTTTATTACCTAAAAACACAAGCAGACCGTGAAGTACCTGCAAATAAAAATATACTGCACCATGCACCACCTGAGGGATCCGCGTGGTCTCTGTGACCTTTACCGCGTCAAACCAGATGTTACCACCCTCCCCGGAGATATCATACAGCATAATTTCTCTTACACGAAGTACGATTCCCACAGCAATCAGAGCTACTGCAATCACTCCTTCGATGATCAGCTTCATCTGTCCGGAGTTTTCAGCGCTTTGTGTCCATTTCGCCTGCAGGCATCTATGTAACAGAAAAACAACCAGCCCTGTCACCGCAAGCCATACGCCTGCGATAACAAGGCCGATCGGGCGGGAACCGCCCTCCGGCAGCATGACCATTGTCGTGCCTACCAGTCCGGTGCCCGCTATGATTGCATAAATGAACCACAATACAACACTTAAAATGCCTTTTTTATAATTCATTATTTCAGTACCTTTTCGATGTTATATCTGGGACGATGTTTTACCTCAATGTAAATCTTACCAATATACTGACCTACCAGTCCGATGGCCATAAGCTGAATGCCGCCTAAGAACCAGATGGATAGGATCAGGGAAGTCCAACCCGGTACCACATGTCCGGTACAATAAGAGATCAATGCATAGATTGCAGCCAGAATGCTTAAAAATACAATGATCATGCCGGCTCCCAAAATCATGCTGATCGGCTTGACACTGAAAGAAGAGATTCCGTTAAATGCCAGTGCCAGCATTTTCTTCAGCGGATACTTGGACTCTCCGGCGACTCTTTCCTTACGGTCATAGTAGACACAGTCGGTCTGGTATCCGATCAGAGGCATCATGCCTCTTAAGAACAGGTTCGTCTCCTGATATTTGGAGAACTGTTCTACCGCACGCTTGGACATCAGGCGGAAATCCGCATGATTGTAAACCGTCTTAACGCCCATCATCTCCATAACCTTATAGAAGCCCTGTGCGGTGGTACGTTTGAAGAAAGTATCGGTCTTACGTTCCTTGCGGACACCGTATACGATGTCACAGCCATTATGGAACTTATCGATCATCTCTTCGATCACGGCCACATCATCCTGTAAATCCGCATCGATGGAAACCGTCACATCGGACAGATCCATTGCCGTGATCAGTCCGGCGGTCAGTGCGAACTGATGTCCCACATTGCCTGCCAGCTTCACGCCGCATACCTGTACCGGATGCGCTTTATGTTCTTCTTCGATCAGCTCCCAGGTGCGATCCTTACTGCCATCATTTACAAACAGAATAAAACTGTCTTCCGCAATCTTCCCCTTGTGGATCAGATCATCCAGCACACCCCTCAGTGCTTCGGAAGCAATCTTCAATACCTCTTCCTCATTATAACAAGGAACTACAATAGCAAGTTTTTCCATACTGCCCCTACCCTTTCGATTTATTCGTCCCAGTTGTGATATACTGCCTGAACGTCATCATCGTCTTCTAACAGATCCAGTGTTCTCTGTAAATTTTTCACCGCAGTCTCATCGGTCAGAGTTACATAATTCTGAGGAATCATGGTGACTTCCGCACTGATCATAGGGATTCCGGCATCCTCCAGTGCTTTACGTACCTCTTCGAAATTATCGGGATCGGTCAGGATCTCGAAGCTGTCCTCCTCTTCGGAGAAGTCTTCCGCACCGGCATCCAGTGCTGTCATCATCAGATCATCCGCTTCCATATCACACTCTTCCTTGTCCACGATGATCTGGCCCTTTTTATCGAACATAAAGGATACGCATCCGGGAGTACCTACGTTACCCTGTCCCTTGGTGAATGCGCTTCTGACATTTGCAGCGGTACGGTTGGTATTGTCGGTAAGTGCATCTACGATGATGGCGATACCGTTGGGACCGTAACCTTCGTAAGTTACGTACTTGTAGTTTACATTGCCTACATCGCCGGCTGCCTTCTTAATACCGCGGTCAATAGTATCATTGGGCATGTTGTTCGCCTTAGCTTTGGCAATAACGGTTGCCAGCTTAAAGTTGTTGGCAGGATCGGGACCGCCCTCTTTTACAGCGACAGCAATTTCACGTCCGATAATAGTGAAAATCTTACCCTTTGCTGCATCGTTTTTCTCTTTTTTATGCTTAATATTAGCAAATTTAGAATGTCCTGACATCTTTATTACTCCTTTGAATTTAAAGTTTCTTTCTCTTTGTATGCGCAACTCCTGCGCAATAACGTTTTTTTTATCATAGCATTATTTTTGTTTTTCTTCAAGCACTGATTGTCCGTCTTCTGCATTCTCCTGTGTTTTTATCTCCGGAAGCTTTTTGACGAGGACACTTCCAATCATTTTTTTGACCACGGAAAGGATCTTGAAATTATATCCCTTATAGTCCACATCAAACTGTTCATCCGGCTCTGGGATCCTGTCCAGTCTGGAGATCAAAAAGCCGTTTAACGTCTCGAATTCCTCCTCGTCAAAGGTAATGTCTAAAAGCTCTTCCACTTCCTTAAGCGGCGTCTTACCTTCCATGACATATTCGCCTTTACCGCGATTCTTGATATATTCCTGGTCTTCATCGTATTCATCCATGATATTGCCGACGATCTCCTCCAGGATGTCCTCCATGGCGATCAAGCCGTCGGTCTGACCGTATTCGTCTACAACAATGACCATCTGAAGTTTTTGGGACTGCATCTCTTTGAACAGTTCATCAATATTTTTTGTCTGAGGCACAAAATAAGGCTCTCTGAGCAACCCATCCAGCTTCGCAATGGGCACATCCAGCTTGTCATCGCTGATGTGGAACCTCATGGCATCCTTCAGATGTAAGATACCTATGATATGGTCAATATTCTCTTCATACACCGGATAGCGGCTGTTCTTACCTCCCAGCATGGATGCAATGGCATCCTTTAACTTTGTCTCGCCGTCGATAGCTACGATACTTCCGCGGTGTGTCATGATGTCCTGGGCTTCCTTGTCCCCGTATTCAAAAATATTTGAGATCATCTCTGCTTCACTTGCCTGGATGACACCCTGCTCATGACCTTCCTGTACCATGTTGATGATCTCTTCCTCGGTCACATCATTTTCATCTGTGTTATTGCGGACACCGAAGAGGAATAATATTCCCTTTGCAGTCAGATTTACCAGACCCGTCAAAGGAGATAAGAGTCTCGTAATCCAAAAGATCGGATTAATGCAGGCATATGCCCACTTTTCCGGTTTTCTGGATGCCATTTTTCTCGGGATCAGTACTCCGAAGGTCAGCAGAATATAAATCATGGCAACAAAAGACAATACCGTTGCAATCCCGGAGATCACTCCCGTGGGAACATTTTGAAGCGACAATCCGCCGACATTGATCACATGCAGGCCGTCGTCGATCGTCTGCAGCCAGATATTCAGGTAAAAGGCACCCATTAGAATATTGATCAGCGTAATGACTAACTGTACCGTATTGATATAGATCCCCGGACGGCTGACCATCTCAGAAAGCCGCACCGACCGGCGATCCTTTTCTTCCTCTGCTTTATGTAAGATCTCTTTTTCATTGAGGTTGTCAATGGCAGCATCAAATCCATAAAAAAACATATCTACCAATAGCAGCAGGAAAAAGAGAAATATGGCCACAGGCCCACTGATATCCATCGTTCATTTCATCCTTTCGTATTTTAATTCTTTTATATATCCTCTGGATACGCAGGGTATCAGACTATGTATCCAGTTCCAGACTTACCTTCAGTGCCCGGTTCACTCTCCGCATAATGTCACCGTCGAGATGACATACTTTATCCTTTAATCTCTTCTTGTCAATGGTGCGCAGTTGTTCCAGAAGCACTACCGAATCCTTATCCATATCATAAAGACGGGCATTTAATTCAATGTGTGTAGGCAGCTTCGCCTTATTCATCTTTGAGGTGATTGCAGCGCAGATCACGGTAGGACTGTGTTTGTTGCCAACATCATTCTGGATGATGAGCACCGGTCTGATCCCGCCCTGTTCCGAGCCGATCACCGGCCGCAGATCCGCGTAATAGACATCTCCTCTTCTCATTTCTACTCCTTATATCAGCGATTTAGGATAAGTATTGCCGATTCTTACGGAGTTATACGAACACTTTTGATCCGTCAGAAATTTTCAAAATAGTCTCTTACTTCTGTAATCTCACCATGCTGTATGTAGACCCTGGGAATTCTTTTCCCCAGATCACAGACAAATTCATAATTAAATCTGCCGGAAAGTTCTCCAAGTTCTTCCGCTGTGATCCGTTCTGTGCCGTCCATACCGAGAAGCGTTACTTTGTCGCCATCCATTGCTTCCGGGATCTCCGAAATATCCACCATGAACTGATCCATACAGACTCTTCCGAGGATCGGTGCTTTCTTCCCATGGATCAGTACATAGCCTCTTCCGGACAGGCTTCTGGGATAGCCGTCTCCGTAACCTACGGGGATCGTGGCTACTCTGGTGTCCTTCTGTGCTGTAAACAGCCCACCGTAGCTGACACTCTGTCCCGCATGAATCGTCTTACAGTATACAATATGGCTGTAGAGAGACATGGCGGCCCGCAGGGGTACAATGTCTTTACTTACTTCTTCGGAAGGATACAGACCGTAGGTCGTGATTCCCGCCCGGACCATATCCATATTTGCCTGGGGCATTTCCAAGATTGCAGCACTGTTGGAGCAGTGTTTGACAGGAATAGTAATCCCCAGTTCTGTCTGTATTTTGTCAATAAAATTCTGAAAAAGCTCCAGCTGATGATTCGCCGAAGTCTTATCCGCCTCATCGGATTTGGCAAAATGGGTAAAAATACCCTCCACCTCCAGCTCCGGATGCTCTATAAGGAATCTGACGAACTCCAGTCCTTCCTCATCCGGCGTAATGCCGATTCTGCCCATGCCGGTATCTACCTTGATATGAACCTTTGCCTTCTTTCCGACCTTTGCCGCTGCTGCGGCCAGCTCTTCCACCGTATCCCTGCGGTAGACTGCCGGACGGATCTCCTCCCGGATCAGTTCTTCGTAGCAATAGGGAAAAGTATATCCCAGGATCAGGATCGGTTTCTTCACGCCTGCTTCTCTGAGTACATGTGCCTCTTCATAAGTAGCTGCTGCATAGCCGAACATGAAATCCAGCTGCTCTAACATTTTAGCGATGGGGACACCACCATGACCATATCCGTCCGTCTTAATGACTGCCAGTATTTTCGTGTTCTCCGCAATGTTTTCTTTCATATGGACCATATTTTCCCAGATGGCATCCAGATCCACTTCCGCCCATACCCGTTGATAGGACTCTAATTTTTCCTGCAGTTCTCTCGTCATATTTTCACGCTTTCTTATTTTGATTTTTCATCAGACATTCGGCGATATCTCCCGCCATCACACCATATTCGGTATGAAGTCCGGCCGCCAGATCACCTGCCATGCCGTGCAGATATACGCCACAGGTCGCAGCCTCCGGGGCATCCATTCCCTGCGCCAGCAATCCCAGGATCACGCCGGTCAGCACATCTCCGCTGCCTGCCGTAGCCATTCCGCTGTTGCCCGTGGTATTCAGATAGCAGGCTCCCTGTTCCTTACATACCACAGTCCTCGCATCCTTGGCAACTGCTACGGCATGAAATCGCTTGGCCAGTATTTTCGCACATGTGGGGAGGTCGTCCTTGCACTCTGAGGTCGTCCGTTTTAGCAGTCTTGACATTTCCCCCACATGAGGTGTCAGAAGGATCACTCTGCCTTCCGCACCCTGGGCGCGCAGTTCTTCTGCCAGCATCCTGCCGTTCTCCTCTGCCAGGAGGTTTAGGGCATCTGCATCCAGCACCAGCGGCTTCCTGCTTCTCTCCACCACGGTCTTCAGACATTGCAGTGCCTGTTCTTCTCTGCCGATGCCAGGACCTATGGCGATGACATCCGCCCAGTCTAAGCTCTCCGTCAGCTGTCTGCAGGAGCCGTACAACGCTTCCGGAATCCCCTGCTGTATGATCTGTCGGTTCTCTTCCGCGGTAATCACCTTTACCATGCCGGCTCCGGTACGATAGGCTGCTTTCGCCGCCAAAATGGCTGCACCCGCCATGCCGTTACTTCCTGCAACAAGCAGTGCTTTGCCGAAGGTTCCTTTGTTCCCTGAAGCGTTTCTCTTAATTAACTGTACGGAACCTTTCTCATAAGTGTACATTTCTGGTTCCTGTCCTAAGAAGCTCTCCTGTCCGATCCCCACATTCGCAGTCCGGACTTCTCCGGCGTATTCCGCACCGGGATACAGTACCAGTCCTCTCTTACAGAAACCAAAAGTGACCGTGGCATCCGCCAGAAATGCACAACCCAGCACTCTGCCGGTATCTGAGCAGATACCGCTTGGCACATCCAGTGCCAGCTTAAATCCCTCTGCCTTGTTCATCTCTTTTACGGCATCCGCATAGTTTCCCTCCACAGGGCGGCTTAATCCCACGCCGAAGAGGGCGTCTACAATTACATTATATTCATCCACCGCAATATTACTGTCTGTCTTCACCGGAAAATGTTGCAACGTCTGCCACTGCGATTTCCACTGCTTGGTAGCTCTCTGCATATCTCCCACGCATTTTACCGCGACTGCGTATCCGTCCGCCGCAAGAAGTCTTGCTAACGCCAGGCCATCGCCGCCATTGTTCCCCATACCAGCAAAAATGAGCACTTTCGTCCGTTCTTTCACGGCATCAAAGCGCTCTTTTATAAAATCCTCCGCTGCCAGAGCCGCTCTCTCCATCAGGACCGGCCCCGGTATGCCGAGGTACTCTATGGTATTCTTATCGTATTGCTTCATTTCCTGTGCAGTTACCAGATATTTCATACTATTTTTGCTCCGGATTATATTTCATGTCAAACAGATTGACCACCTCTGCACCAAAGATGTCATGCATGTAGTTATAGATCTCCTGATTCTGCTGCTCCATCTGCTGTTTCTCGATCAGACGTTTTTTCAGTTCAATGCGAATAGCACTCACCCACTCCGCAGTATCATTGATCTGTTTGTCATTATCCTTCATAATATCATAGCAGCACTCCATAGTAAACATCATAAGCTGAAGATTTAATCTTTCGATCTCCCGGGGGAGGTCTTTCAGCTCATCTTCATAAGCTTCCAGCTTCTCATTACATTCTTCGATCAGTCGCTTATGTTCTTCGATCTGCTTGTTCAGCTTGCTGTTCTCACCCTGCTGATCCGCTTCGTTCACCATGGGAACGATCTCTTTCATCAGCTTCTTTTTCAGATTACGGATTTCCTTCGACTCCGTATTCAGCTTTCCCTGTCTTTTTAACAGCTGATTCAGAGCATCCTCCGTCTCTTTTAACGGAACAGAACCAGTCTTATTCAGCAGCTTGTACCACTTATTATCCAGGGTGAGTACGGGCAAATGTTTCCCAACAAGTGCACTTTTAAAAGCTTCCTGCCGGTTCCTCGCATTTTCTCCTGCGTTATCGTTGCCCATAATATCACTCCCTTTATGCCTTACTCTCTCGTAAGCTCACGAATTCGTGCTATCGCACTCTTCATCCCGCTTCGCAGCCGCTTGTTTTTCCCTGGGGCTCATTATTTTATATCTGAATTGTAACGGTTAATATTATACGAAAGTTTCATTAAACTGTCTGACAGATGTACATTCTCTACTTGTATTCCCTCCGGAACGTTCAGATCTACATGCGCAAAGTTCCAGATGGCGCGGATCCCGTTCGCCACCAGCTTGTCAGCCACTTCTACGGCACTGGTCTTGGGAATCGTCAGTACTGCAATATCAATGTCATTCTCCCGGATAAAAGATTCCAGCTGCTCCATGGGCATAACCTTCACACCACGGACATCTTTCCCCACAAGCTCCGGGTTCGCATCGAACATTCCCTTGAAAATAAAACCACGACGCTCGAAGTTCAAATAATTACCCAGGGCTCTGCCCAGGTTACCAGCTCCGATAATAACGAAATTGTGCTGCTTATCCAGTCCTAATATCTTACCGATCTCACGGTACAGATATTCTACATTATATCCATATCCCTGCTGACCAAATCCGCCGAAATTATTGAAATCCTGTCGTATCTGGGATGCGGTCACCTTCATCAGTCCGGAAAGTTCCTGCGAAGAGATTCGTTCCACACCTTCATCCTTAAGTTCCCCCAAATATCGAAAGTATCTGGGCAGTCTGCCGATCACAGCCTGTGAAATTCCTTTTGCTTCCAATACTTTCACCTCCGATTATTTAAGTATACACCATATGTTAAAAACTTGTCAATGAATTGACAGGTTTTCTTCTTTTCGTTACAATAAAATTTAAAAAGTCCGTTCTGTGTGGGCTGGAAATAAAGGATACTTACTACCATGATATTATCTTGTCAGAATATTTCAAAAGCATTTGTGGAAAATCAAGTATTAAAAAATGTCTCTTTTCATATAGAGGATCATGAAAAAGCTGCCATTGTGGGCATCAACGGTGCCGGAAAAACAACGCTGCTCCGCATCATCGTAGGAGAAATGACTCCCGATGACGGACAGGTGGTTCTGGCGAAAGACAAGACACTTGGGTATCTCGCCCAAAACAGCACCGTGGACACCTCTCACACCATTTACGAGGAACTGTTGTCCGTCAAGGCGGATCTGTTGCGCCTGGAGGAAAAGATCCGGGAATGCGAAAACAATATGAAGCATGCTGATGGGGACGCTCTGGAAGACCTGATGAAGCAGTACACCTCTCTCACCCACGCTTTCGAGACCGGCGGCGGCTATCTCTACCGCAGTGAGCTGGTCGGAGTGTTAAAGGGACTGGGCTTTACCGAAGATGAATTCTCCAAGCCGGTTGCCACACTCTCCGGCGGTCAGAAGACCCGGGTGGCGTTAGGCCGACTCCTGTTACAAAATCCGGATCTGATCATCTTAGACGAGCCGACCAACCACTTAGATATGAACTCCATCGCCTGGTTAGAGACTTATCTGTTGAATTACAAGGGAGCCGTTCTCATCGTCTCCCACGACCGGTATTTCCTGGACCGGATTGCCGGGAAAGTCATCGAGATCGATCAATCCAAGGCTACGACCTTTATTGGGAATTACTCCGATTATGCCATAAAAAAGGAACAGCTGCGCGTCGCTGCCTGGAATGCCTATATGAACCAGCAGCGTGAGATCAAGCATCAGGAAGAAGTTATCGAAAAATTAAAGTCCTTCAACCGGGAAAAGTCCATCAAGCGGGCGGAAAGCCGGGAGAAAATGTTGGACAAGATCGAGGTCATCGAAAAGCCCTCCGAGGTCCGCACGGATATGAAGCTGACGCTGACGCCCCGGATCTTAAGCGGAAATGATGTGCTGACTGTAGAGCATCTGTCCAAAAGCTTTGACTCCCATAAGCTTTTTACCGATGTCAATTTCGAGATCAAACGCGGCGAGCATGTGGCAATCATCGGTGATAATGGCAGCGGTAAGACCACTTTGCTTAAGATCTTAAACGGTCTCGTCCCCGCAGATCAGGGCACTTTCCGCCTAGGTTCCAATGTTGAGATCGGCTATTACGATCAGGAGCATCACGTGCTCCACAGCGAGAAGACATTGTTTGAAGAGATCTCGGACGATTATCCTTACCTGAACAATACCCAGATCCGCAATGTGCTGGCGGCTTTCCTCTTCACCGGGGAGGATGTGTTCAAGCGCATCAGTGATCTGAGCGGCGGTGAGCGCGGACGCGTGTCTCTCGCCAAGCTGGTACTCTCCAACGCAAACTTCCTCATCCTGGATGAGCCGACGAACCACTTAGATATCATGTCCAAGGAGATTCTGGAGGATGCCCTGAACGGTTACGAGGGAACCATATTGTATGTCTCCCACGACCGTTACTTCATCAACCGTACCGCCCACAGGATCCTGGATCTGACGGAGGGACAATTCGTAAGTTATGTTGGAAATTATGACTACTATCTGGAAAAGCACGACACCGTAATGGCTGCCATAGAAGCCAGTACTCCGCAGAGTGCGGATGCAGATAACACGGCTGCCACTAAGGCTGCAGAATCCGAAGTCAAATTGGACTGGAAAGCACAGAAGGAAGAACAGGCGAGACTCCGCAAGAAAGAAAACGACCTGAAAAAATGCGAGGAAAAGATTGCCGAGCTGGAAGCCCGCATCTCCGAGATCGACACCGAAATGTCCGATCCCGCCATCGGCACCCAGGTGGCGAAATTGCAGGAGCTGACTAAAGAGCAGGCAGCCTGCCAGGAACAATTGGAAAAATTATATGAACAGTGGGAAGAACTGGCAGAGTAAATATTTTTAAGGGAAGGGCACAGCAACGATAAAGTCGTTGGCTATGCCCTTCTTTTGGTACAACGCTGGAATATATAGGTTTAAATCGTAATATCATTGTTTTTGCAGAACGACCGAAGGTCTTCTTCGAATAGTTTATAATCTATCTTGCCCTTTTTAGAAACAGCTTTTACTGACGATAATATATTATTTATAATCAGTGTTTTCTTTCTGGCAATATCGGCATTAACATATTCCTCGTAATCAATATGTAGACTTACTGAGGCAAAACCAGATTTAAGTTCGCACCTCTTATGAGCTTTACAAAGCCCTTTTTCCAAAACAGCTGCCGGTGCAACGATTGGTACTATGCCAATAATATTTATTGCATCACTATATTTCTTCTCCCTGACATAATTTGACAGTTCTCGGCACATCCAATATATGTCATCGTCAACACCATACTCCTTGGTATAATATGCCGGTGAATTAATATTTAAGTCCATCTGATCTCCTTCTTTCTGCTATTATAACCTGTACATCGTTCCTGCAAAATGCATATTTTAATCACTCAAGATCACTAATCACTTCATCATAAGTGTATCTTACCTTTTTAATATTATGAGTGGCTTCCATTTCAGCCCGGAAATATGCCTCCGTCAACCGATCATACTGATCTTGTGTAACCCGAAAATAATAAAAGCCGGTGTCTTTTACATAATATGCCTGTTCACGCATCATTCTTCGTTTTTCTTCGGAATCTATATTTCCCTCATAGTATGGCATTGAAACGATATATGCCGTTTCCCCTGTTTGCGTTTCTTTGTTAAGGAATTCTTTTTCCATAAATCCTGTCATTCTGAGTAATTCACCATTTGGATCAAACTCATAATAAATCTGATTTATTCCTTCCCGATTCCATCTGACCACACATGTACCATTTAGTTTGATCCATGTGGAATCAAATCCGTTCCACAATGTTAGTCTTTTCTTTTCCTCATCATAACTTATTACATAAACAAACTCTCTCTCATCCGATATACACAAATCAGTAATTCCGTCACCCGTCATATCAAATAAGTAATAATATAGATCTTTCATATCTTTTGTACAATATTTCGTTACAAAATGTCCAGTTTCATCAATATAAACTTCTTTTTCTTCGAATATTTCATGAAAATTAATATCATTTTTTAAAAGCCCTAAAAAATAATTTTTGTATTTACATTCGCCTACCGGGAAGCGGTATTCGAATGAAATATCCTTATACTCGTTTAGCAACATCTCCACGGTGTTTTCCTGTGCGTAGACCATTTCAGAAAATGGTAACTCCCAATATCCTTCATACACTCTATCTTCACTTTTTTTACCCTTCTCATAATTTGGTTGCTCACCTTCTTGCCACAAATTTTTCGTTTGTTCTCTTGTTTTTAACTTTTGAAATTTTTTTATTCTAGCGCAAATGCAGTAGCTACTCAAACATAAGATTATAAACGAACCAACTAGTAATATAATTTTCATTTTTATTTTCATGATCTTACCCATGTCCAATTCTACAATATATTTTCCAATAGCTTTCAACAATTTATAAGTATGAAAAAGGTACTCACGAAAATTTAATTTTTCGTGAGTATCCTATTCATATCCTATTCTACAACATATAAATTTTTTAACCTATAATCTGTACTCTCAAAGTCAAGAGCATGACCTGCAAACTCTATAACTGTCCCACTCATATGTTCTTCAGAAAAGGCATAACTCTTCTTTGCATTACTTGAATTTGGATATGCTATACCTGTTTGGATCAATCCATTTTCTACATCCAAAAAAGCCGTTTCATTAATTTGATAAGGCTGTCCATCAGGATACTTGTTGTACGCATTAACTCCTACTGGTTTTTTCCATATTCTACCTAAAATTCCATTTCCACTTTGATGTGTATATTTAATACTTAAATTGTTTATTGTGTTATCCTTATGTTCCGTGGCTTTTTCAAACACCTCATTTCCGCTCGGATCCGTATAATTCAGATAGCTGCTCACGCAGTAATTAT
>NZ_JBOKRY010000014.1:0-69168 GCF_051972595.1 Simiaoa sp.
ATGGATACCGTTACCGAGCATCGCATGGCGATCGCTATGGCAAGACAGGGTGGTATCGGTATCATCCATAAGAACATGTCTATCGAGGCACAGGCAGAAGAGGTAGACAAGGTAAAGCGTTCCGAGAATGGTGTCATCACCGATCCTTTCTCTCTGTCTCCCGAGCATACTCTGGCAGACGCAGATGCACTGATGGCGAAGTTCCGCATCTCCGGCGTACCTATCACCGAGGGCAGAAAATTAGTCGGCATCATCACCAACCGTGACCTGAAGTTCGAGACCGATTTTACCAAGAAGATCAAAGAGTCCATGACCAGCGAAGGTCTGATCACCGCTCCCGAAGGCATCACCTTGGAAGAGGCGAAGAAGATCCTGGCAAAGGCAAGAAAAGAAAAGCTCCCCATCGTGGACAAGGACTTTAACTTAAAGGGTCTGATCACCATCAAAGATATTGAGAAGACCATCAAATATCCTCTGGCAGCCAAGGATTCCCAGGGCAGACTGCTCTGTGGTGCCGGCGTAGGCATTACCGCTAACGTACTGGATCGTGTGGCAGCTTTGGTAGCAGCCAAGGTTGATGTCATCGTACTGGATTCCGCACATGGTCATTCCCAGAACGTATTGAACTGCCTGAAGATGATCAAGGAAAAATATCCCGATCTGCAGGTGATCGCAGGTAACGTAGCTACCGGCGATGCAACCCGTGCACTGATCGAGGCAGGTGCAGATGCCGTTAAGGTAGGTATCGGACCCGGTTCCATCTGTACTACCCGTGTGGTTGCAGGTATCGGTGTTCCCCAGGTATCCGCTATCATGGACTGTTACAGTGTGGCAAAGGAATACGGTATTCCCATCATCGCAGATGGCGGTATCAAGTATTCCGGAGATATTACCAAGGCGATCGCAGCCGGCGGTAATGTATGTATGATGGGTTCCATGTTCGCAGGATGTGAGGAGAGCCCGGGAGAATATGAGCTGTTCCAGGGCAGAAAGTACAAGGTATACCGTGGCATGGGGTCTATCGCAGCTATGGAGAACGGCAGTAAGGATCGTTACTTCCAGGAGAATGCGAAGAAACTGGTACCCGAAGGTGTCGAAGGTCGTGTGGCTTACAAGGGCAGCGTAGAAGATACCGTATTCCAGTTACTCGGTGGCCTCCGTTCCGGTATGGGCTACTGCGGTGCACAGGATATCGAGACTCTGAAGGAGACCGGCAGATTTGTGAAGATATCCGCTGCATCCCTGAAGGAGAGCCATCCTCATGATATCCATATCACCAAGGAAGCTCCGAATTACAGCGTGGATGATAAATAAGTTGTAAGAAAATAAAATATAGAACCAGGAGAAACGCACCCTCGTCGGTGCGTTTTTTTTCGGAAGAAACTCGTTTACAAAACGGGAATCTCGGGTGACTATTGAACGAAAAATTTCCCCTACGGTCGATTCATGTCATTTTTGGGTCGATTCATGCAAAAAATGGTTTTGCCGAGAGAAAGTGTGGTACGTTATCTTTAAGATAATGGGTATCACTATGCCCGTCGGAAAGAGGTAGAACGCTATGAAAAAACGAGTATTGAGCATGTTACTGGCATTTATTCTCTGTTTCTCAACACTGCCCATGACAGCATTCGCACAGGAGGCTGATGCGGTGACAGAGCAGGAGGAACAGCAGGAAGCAGCCCCTGCGGCAGAGCCGGAAGAACAGCAGGAAGCAGACTCTGCGGAAGAGCAGAAGGAAGCAGAAGCAGTGGCGGCACCGGGGGAAGAGACTTCGTCCGATAAGAGCACCACTGCGGCAACTCCCGGTACGGAAGATCCCACTGCGGGCGAAGCCCCCGATACTGTGAAATCCACTGGTGAAAGCATTAGCGATAATGATGCCGGCACGCAGGACACCGCGGCAGACGATGAGAAGAAGGCAGCAGTGCAGAAGGTACAGGCACTCATCGATGCTCTGCCGGAGACAGTGACGGAAGACAATGCAGAAAGTGTCGGTGAGCAGCTGGAAGCTATTGACGAGGCTATGGAGTCACTGACCGAGGAGCAGATCGCAGAACTGGATATGACACGACTTAATGCCATTTCTGAGGCTATGAATGCACCGATGACGGTGGCGGAAGGTGAAACACACATTCATTATCTCTGTGGCGGAGATGAGTGTAATAAAGTCGGACATACGGAGACTGACAAAGTCACCTTTAAGGCATGGAAAGAGACATCTGCACTGCCCACGGTGGTAGGTAACTACTATCTGATGAATGATGTTACATTGAGCGAGTCTTGGAGATTTGTCAACGGTGTAGTACTTTGTTTAAATGGGCATACGATCACCGTGGAAGCTAAAGATTCTGGTATTACAGTAGGGAACGGGAAGACATTTACCCTCTGCAACTGTACGGGCAGTGGAAAAATCACTCACGGAACGGATAGTAATGGCGATAAGTATGATGGCAGAGGAGTAGATGTGTCGAAAGGTACCTTCAATATGTACGGTGGCAGTATCACTGGCAATAAGGAACTTAAAGGTGCAGGCGTAGACATGTATTGTGGTACTTTTAATATGTACGGCGGCAGTATCACCGGGAACGAAGCCAAAAACCTTACTACAAATAGTGACAATGTAGGTATAGGCGGCGGTGTGTACATGGAGCAAAACAGCACTTTCAATATGTACGATGGAACAATAAGTAATAACACAGGTGAATATGGCGGTGGAGTGAATATCAATTCTAAGAGCGTTTTCAATATGAGCGGTGGCACTATTGAAAATAACAAAGCTACTGGCAATAATATGGCTTTTGGCGGTGGCGGCGGAGTGAACATTGCTGGCTCCACTGACGACACTTTCAATATGAGTGGTGGTACAATTAGGGGCAATACGACGAACACATATGGTGGTGGTGTGTATGTGAGTTGGAATTTTAATATGACCGGTGGCGAGATCACTGGTAACAGAGCTGCTAAATACGGAGGCGGTGTGTACGTAAAATCCGCATATGGTAATATGGGTCATTTTACAGTATCCGGTTCGGCTAAAGTCTCTGATAACACAACGAGTAATGTCTACCTGCCTGATGGTGCGACGATGGCCATTGGCCAAGGAGGATTTGACAAAACTGCCAGTATCGGTGTGACCACAGAGAATTTACCGACACTGGGCAGCTATGTTGCCATAGCTACAGGTGCTGCTGATGACTATAAAGACGGTACATTTACCGCTGACCAAACTACTGGTGACTGTGAATTTCGACAGGTGGGTGATCAGATCCTGCTTGTCAATGGTACGCTGCATCAGCATCCTATCTGCGGTAAGAACTGTGACCATGGCGGCGCGGACACCGACGAGGCATGGAAGGGTGTCTCTTCACTTAGTGAAATTAAAACAGGCGGATATTACTATTTGACGAAGGATATCGACCGGACGCAGACATGGAATCTTCCAAATGCTAAAGTGGTACTCTGCCTGAATGGTTATAACATCACTGCAAATGCGAATGTAGATGTAATCAAGACATCAAGTTATGCACAGTTTATTTTGACCGACTGCAGGGGTGAGAAGACGGAGTACGGCAAAATTACTCATAAAGAGGGAAGTGTAGGGCGTGGTATATATGTCAATAGCAGCTTCACCATGTATGGAGGGGAGATCAGCGGAAACACAGTTGATGCACCTTCTGCTTCTGATAAAGAATACGGCGGTGGTGTATATGTGTCTGATGGGTGTTCTTTCACAATGAATGGTGGAAAGATTACCAGTAACACAGCAGGGGTTTATGGTGGCGGTGTGTATTTAAGCCGTAAAAGCAATTTCACAATGAACGGAGGTAGTATTACTGGTAATAGGGCCCAAATGAGTGGCGGCGGTGTGGAATTATATGGAGGAAATTCCGGCGACGATAGCACATTCACCGTTAGTGGCAAAGCAGTGATCAAAGACAACCTTACGAAAGGTAGCTCTACAAAAGCCAACAATGTCGCTTGTAACGGAACGATTATCAACGTTGCCTCTCCCGGACTGGATAGTGAGGCACATATTGATGTAAGAACAAGTGAAATTAGCGCGGGAGACTATAAGGTTGTGGCGCAAGGCAAAAGTTCCTACCAAATGAAGGATACGGATGCGGAACGCTTTCATAGTGATAATGGCTATGCATCGAAATTAATAGGAAACAGCATTGTTTTTATGAATGGTATGTTGCACGAGCATGCCGTTTGCGGTAAGACGGACTGTACAGAGGCAGGTCATGACAATACCCTGTGGATACCTTTGACTTATGACAGCGAGAAGCAGATACTGCAATATGGTGGAAAAAGTTTAAAGAAGCCCACGTATAATAATAAATATACTCTTCCAGCGGGCAATTATTATCTGTTTGCTGATATTACACTCGACGGATCTATTGAGATTAGCGGCGATGTAAATATCTGTCTGAACGGACATACAATTTCTACAAAATTATATAATAGTGTCTTTGATATAAATTCGCACAAGCTTGCGGTTTGTGATTGCAGCACAGGTCATTCGGGGAAAATAGAAATAATAGATAATCATAGCGAAACAAATCCATCGTTCGTTGTAAGGTTGTATGCTGCACAGCTTTGTCTGTATGGAGGTACGATTCAGGGAGGCGATTATGGAGTATATAGCAATAATTCTAGCGTGGAGCTTTTCGGAGGCAGCATTACCGGTAATACAATCGGAGTAGATGGTTCGTCTTACGATTCGCTAACAATTGGTGGTGATGCAAAGGTCATTAACAATACAACGAAGAATCTCGTACTGCTCCGCAAATCAGTCATCAGTATTGATAAAAGCCTGACATCGAATGCCCGGATAGGCATCTCAACATTCACTGAACCTTCAGCGAATGCAAACATCAAGATTGCCACCGGTGCGACGAATTCCGAGCTGGATTATGCACAGATATTCACTCCAGATACAAGCGAGCAGAAATACGTAGTCACCAAGGATGAGAAGGGCAATCTGTACATGGGACTTCATCAGCACAGCTGGACATACACCACAGGCGGCGACGATACGATCAAAGTAACGTGCAGCGCTGATGGCTGTAATTTGGAAAGTGATTTTGCTGCCACCTATATGGTTACTGCACCGACGGTTTTGACCTACAGTGGTAGCGATAAGGTGGCTACTGTAAAAGTCAGTGATAACGCTACTGGTGAGGAATTCCCTGATGTGCCTAAGATTGTCTATCAGAAACAGACCGGAGGTTCATTCGAGGAGATGGAAGGCGTACCTAAGGATGCCGGCACTTATCGGGCTGAAATTATGATGGGGAATCAATCCGCATGGGTCATTTATGCCATTAAAGAGAAGACGGTTACCACTCCGACCATTGAAGTCACGACTCCCGTAACCTACAATGGTACGGCGCAGAAACCGACTGTGGTTGTAAAGGACGGAGCAAATGTGATTCTTGCCAGTGAGTATAGTGTTTCCTATGCAGATAATATCAATGCTGGCACCGCTACTGTAACAATTACGGATGTAGCAGGTGGAAACTATAATGTCAGCGGAAGTACGACATTCACCATTGATAAAGGAACCTACACCGGAACAGTAGGTAAGACGGTAAATATTATAAAGAACCGTAGCACTGCGCAGACAGGCACTCTGACGGCGGAAGACTTTTTCCCGGAGGGAGCGGTACCCGAAGGCGCTGTGATTTCCAATGTTAATGGTGGCTTCGACAGTGATGTGATGAATTCGTTGACATTAGATAAAGATGCTGGAAAAATTTCCTATATCACTGCGGCGAACATTACCTCCACGACTGACCAGACACGCATAGTTACCATCTCTTCCGCAAACTACGAGAATATTGAGGCAACCCTGACCTTCCATCCTACGGACAAGATGACGGTTACGATCGACGGTCTGACCTATACGAACAAGACTTATGACGGCGGTGTGATTCAGCCTACCGGTACATTGCATGTTACCGGCGGCGACGTTCCTACAGACGAACTGGAAGTGCTGTATGAGGGTACAAGTGCGAATGGTACGAACTATAGCAACAGCAATGCACCCAAAGATGCAGGTACTTACAAGGTGACCTATAAAGTAGCTGACAGCAACGAGAGTTATACCGGCGAGGTGACGTACCCCTTTACCATTTCTCCGAAGGCTGTTACCGCGGATATGATTGGAGCGATTGCTGATGAGACATACACCGGCAGTGCTATTAAACCGAAACCGGTTGTGACGGATGGCAATACTATACTGACTTCTGGCACAGACTTTGACTTCAGCTACGACGAGAATATCAATGCCGGCGAGAATACAGCGACCCTGACCATCACCGGACAGGGGAACTACACGGGAAACGCAATCCGGAAATTCACGATCAAGCCGAAGGACATTAGTAGTGCGACAATCCGGCTGAACAACAACAGTTTTACTTATGATGGTATAGCGAAGAAAGTGGAAATTGCTTCGGTAACACTTGGTGAAAATACAAATATTTTGATTTTGACATCACCCACGGATTATGACATCAAAGCGGGTAATACGTTCATTAATGCAAATGATGCCATCACTCTGACCATCGCTGGCAAGGGCAATTATACCGGAACAGCCACCACGACCTGGAAGATTACTAAGGCAGCTCCCAAGCTGGGGAACTTCGACGTGACTCCGGATCTTTCCCAGAAGCAGACCTACGATGGCAAACCGAAAGAGGTGACTGCGAAGACTAAGAACGGTGTGATCGACATGGGTGATGTAACGGTATACTACGAGGGTACTTCCGGTACTACCTATCCCAGAAGTAAAACAGCACCCACCAACGCCGGAACCTATCAGGTGATCCTAACCGTGGCAGAAGGCAAGAACTACACCACAGCAGAGATTGAAGCGGGTACACTGACCATTGATAAGGCGGATCTTACAGTAGAAGATGTTACAGAATTCTTCGAGTACACGAAGACCGGCGCACAGACCATCAATATAGCGAACCTTGTGCCGGGCGCAAGAAGCTATGCACTTGGTACGGCTGCCGGTGACCTCGGGGTTCTCTCGGAAGCTATTAGCATAGATGCAACAACAGGTCTTATGAAGTTTACATTGTCTGCACTGACGATAGGCAATATCGACAATAAGGTGACTGTGCCTGTGACCATTACCTCGGAGAACTATGAAGATGTTACCGTCAATGTGATCATCTACATTTCACCGGAATATCGGATTATCGATGGCGCAAACAGTTCCTGGACACAGAATACGGATGGTACTGTCGTGATCCGCGGAAACGGCGAAATTTCCAGGTTCCATGCTGTAAAGGTAGATGGAAAAGTGATCGATCCTGCTAACTACGATGCAACAGAAGGCTCTACCATTATCACCCTGAAGGCAGAATACCTTAAGACATTAGCTACAGGCAGTCATACCTTTGCTATCGTCTGGAACAATGGTATCGCAGGTACTAACTTCACGGTTGCAGCCAATACCTCCGGCAATAACAGTGGTAATAACAGCAACAATAATGACAGCAATCATGGCAGCGATAACAGCGGCAACAATGACAGCGGTAATACGGCAGGTGCGGCTGCCAATACCGCCGTCGCTTCGGCGCAGGAACTGGACAAGGTTCCGGCGACCGGAGATCCCTTCGGTATCTGGCTGACGCTCTTTGCGATATCCCTGACCGGACTCGCTGGAATGCTGGCAAGAAGAAAGAAGAACTAAGAAAATAAGTAATACAGAAGCCCCAACGCAGGGATAAAACTCTGCGGCGGGGCTTTTTGTGCATTTTGCGGCACACGTTTCTCTATGGGAATATAGCGCTCAATTGAAAAAGTAACTTCCAGTTACTAAGGTTTTTATATTTTATAAAACAGAAATAAGTCATACAAACATGAAGATGGAAGATAGTCTTGTAAATAGATGATCTTCCTTTTCTTTTTTGTGTAATAATGGTAATCACTTCAGTAGTGTCAGGAGATGGCAGCAAGACTAAGGAGGATAAGTACATGTCATCCTATAAATATAAGCATCTGACACTGGATGATCGCATTACCATACAGAAAGCTTTAAAAGAGGGGCAGACGTTCGTTGAAATAGGCGCTCTGATAGGCAAGGATCCATCAACTGTTTCTAAAGAAGTGAAAGCCCATCTTGATTATCGAAATACTGGTACGCGTTCCAGAGGCTATAATCCATGCAGACACAGAAAGAGATGCACTAAGCAGTATATCTGTGGCGAAGATAGCTGTGGGTTTATTAATCGGTTATGGCACGGAAAAACATACTGTTCTGAGTGTGCTTTGTGCATGGTCAATTGTCCTGATTTTGAAGAGGAAAAATGTTCAAGTCTAAAGAAAGCACCCTATGTTTGCAATTCATGTAAACAGGTACGTTCCTGTACTCTTGCCAAACAGTTCTATGATGCAAAGGAAGCTCATAAAACATACGAAAAGACACGTTCTGATTCCCGTAAGGGTATCGATATAACACCAGAAGAACTGGATCGGCTTGATGCCATCCTTTCGCCTCTTATCAAACAAGGCCAGTCGATTCATCAAATTTGTATGAACAATGCAGCAGAAATCATGGTAGATGAAAGGACCATTTATAACTACATAGATGCCGGCATACTTTCTGCTGGAAATATAGATCTTCCCAGAAAAGTGCGTTATAAAAAACGCAAATCCAAAAAGGTTGTACGTGTCGATAAGAAATGCCATATTGGGCGTACCTACGAAGATTTTGAAACTTTTATGAAAGGACATCCTGATTTCAACGTGGTGGAAATGGATTCGGTAGAAGGCACCAGGGATTCCACAAAGGTGCTGCTTACAGTATTCTTTAGAAACTGTTCCCTTATGCTGGCATATCTTAGGGAAGCGAATACAGCCAAGTCGGTAACAGAAGCGGTGAACCATCTTTATGAGATACTTGGGCGGGAACAATTCTGTGAGATGTTCCAGGTCATCTTAGCAGATCGCGGAAGCGAATTTACGGATCCATTGGCAATAGAGTTTGATGAGGATGGAAGACGCAGAACCTATGTGTTTTACTGTGATCCGCAACGTCCTGATCAAAAAGGAGGTATTGAAGTAACTCATGAATTCATCAGAAGGATTGTTCCTAAGAAAACATCATTTGCTTTTCTTACACAGGATAAAGTCAACCTGATGATGAGTCACATTAACTCCTATACAAGAAAGAAGCTGAATAATCGATCCGCACATCAACTATTCAGCTTCTTTTATGGCGCGGATACAGCCTCTAAGCTTAACCTGGAAGCTGTTCCTGCTAATGAAATCATACTAAAACCTGAACTGCTGAAGTAAAACTGCCAATGTCATCTCCTGATCATGTCACCCATATCCCAGAGGTGGAAGTTTCCCTTGCAAACATGCAAACGAAGCGACGACTTCTTATTTGCATACAGTAAAATATGACTTCAAGAGTATAGTAACATGCTAAAAAGCCCTATTTCAAGCGGTTTGTAATACTAAAGTCCACTCCTGCAATACTAATTTCCAGTTGGCACTGTCTTCGCAATACTTATTTCTGTTTTCAAGGTGCTGATCCCGAAGTTAATCTTGCAAAAATAATTCAAGAAGAAGTTACCTTTGCAAAACGGAAGTTAAATTTGCTATTTACCATGGGAATATAGCTTATAGTGGTAAAGGTAGAAAAATGTTAAAAACGCAAGAACATTCATGTAATATAGTGCAAAATCAGCATCAAAAACATTTGATTTTTACACGAATATGGATTATGCTATACACAGAAGCTTTATGGAGGACGAAGGATGTATAGAAAGATTATGGACTTCTTAGAAACGTGGAAAGAAAGTGAACATCGTAAACCCCTTATTTTGCAAGGGGCAAGACAGGTGGGAAAAACCTACTCCATTTTAGAGTTCGGACGAACTCACTATGAGAATGTGGCATATTTCAATTTTGAAACAGATCCTAAATTGAATGAAACTTTTGAAGAAAACATCAGTCCTGATTATCTGATCCCCATTTTGTCTCATATTGCGGGTCAGACCATCGTAAAAGAAAAAACGCTGATTGTATTTGATGAGGTGCAGCTTTGTGAAAGGGCTCTGACTTCTCTGAAATATTTTAACGAGAGCGCTCCAGACTATCATATCATTGTTGCGGGCAGCCTGTTAGGTGTGGCTGTCAACAGAGAAAAGGTCTCATTCCCTGTGGGCAAGGTGGATATGAAAACCCTGTATCCCATGGATATGGAGGAATTTATGATCGCTATGGGTGAGGGAGATCTTGTGAAGCAGATCAAAAGGTGCTTTGCAACAGATCAGCCGATGCCGGCGGCACTCCACGATGCGGCTATGCAGCTTTACAGGCAGTATCTTGTAGCAGGCGGGATGCCGGAGTGTGTGATGCAGTTTGCCCAGACAAGGGACTATATCCTGATCCGCCATATACAGGATACCATTCTTGCAAGTTATCTCAACGACATGAGTAAGTATAATAATCTGAATGAAATCAAGAAGACCAGGCTTGCCTATGACAATATTACCGTTCAGCTTTCGAAGAAAAATACCCGTTTTCAGTATAAGCTGATGAAAAAAGGAGGGCGGGCGTCTGAATTTGAGAATGCCATAGAATGGCTCTGTCTGTCCGGAATCGTATCACAGGTCTATAAGGTAGAGCAGATTAAAAAGCCTTTGGAAAATTATCGTGATATCGACGCTTTTAAGATATATGTTTCGGATTTGGGGCTGCTTTGTGCCAAGAAGGATCTGGCGGCCAATGATATTCTGTATATGGTTGAAGAATTGAATGATTTTAAGGGCGGTATGACGGAGAATTACGTCAATGTACAGCTCTCCATCAATGGTTACAATACTTACTATTGGGAGTCTGAGCGTGGTGCGGAGATAGATTTTGTTATTCAGCGTGACGGGCAGCTGATCCCGATTGAAGTGAAATCTGCCGACAATACCAGAGCAAAGAGTTTAAAGGTCTACATGGATACCTATAAGCCTGCATATGCCATCAAACTCTCTGCAAAAAACTTCGCATTTGAAGATAACAAAAAGATAGTACCGCTCTATGCAGCGTTTTGCATCTGAATACGACAGGTGAAGTAAAAATAATTTTTATTCTGTTCTTTTGGCGGATAGTATTTTCTGGGGGGTGCAACCCGTCCTCTACGGTCGATTCATGACATATTTGGGTCGATTCATAGTATTTGCAATAATTGACAAAATGAACTGAATTTTTCAAGCAATTTAATAAATATAGCAAAAAATGTAAAATAATAGCTTGTATCAATTTCGGAATGCATGGTAGAATATAAATATTCGGGAAAGAATTTCTGGATATTTTACAGAGAAACAGGGGAGCAAAAAAGTGGCTGAGATTGCATTACGTGAATTGATAGACGAAAAGCGCCTGCAGCATCTGCAGAACGAGTTCTGTAAAGTGACGGGAGTGATGGCTGTCTGCGTGGACAAGGAAGGCAGAGCCATAACAGAGCCCTACATCGATAAGTCTCTGATACGACCGGATGGGGAAGATCCGATCGTAAGGGAGTATCGAAGAAAAGCGGCGCAGGCGTTGGACAGAGTACAGGAAGGATCCCTTGAGGAACAGGTGGTGGAAGAGCTGCCGGACGGTGGACATGTGGCAGCAGTTGCTGTCAGAGTGGAGAACACCATCATTCTATACTGGCAGGTATATGATCTGAAGAAGCTTGACACCATATCTTTTTACCAGATCCTGGATCTGCTGAGGGATACCAGTGCGGATATTTACAGAGACCGTATGTCCTGCTTCAGCGCGGAAGCCGAGAGCAGAAGGAGCAGATATGCGGAGGAAGAGATGAGTCGCAATCTCCATACGATAGAGGCGACTACGGAGATCGTTCAGCTCTTAGACAGTGATGAACAGATCGAACTGACCATGAACCGATGGCTGAAGATTTTGGCACAGCACATTCAGGTAGACAGTGCAGAGATTTTTCAGCTGCAGGCAGACACGGATACGATGGATGTAGCCGTAGAATGGCTGGCACCGGGACAGATCTCTTATTTTGACAAGACCAGTGGGATTTTCGTGAATTCTTTTCTCCATACAGAGAAGCCACTGGTGGTATCTACGGACAGCGTGGGTAAGGCGGACTCTGAGGAAATTGAAAAGATAGGCATGAAAGCCGTGATGATTTTTCCTATCCTGAAGCAGGAGAGCGGCAATATGATGCTGTCTCTGAACCATAGGCGGCAGGCACATGTATGGAGCATGTCGGAGATCAAGTTCACCTCGGACGCGGTGAAGATCTTACAGAGTATCCTGACCAGACGAATCCAGAAACATTCCCTGGCAGGTTCCTATGCGGCGCTGGAAGAGATACTGGACAATGTGGGCTGTGCCATCTACGTAACGGATCAGAACACGGGCAGGATGCTGTTCGCCAACCAGATATTGAAGAATACGTTTGCCAAGGAACTGATGGACCATAATTTTGATGCTCTGTTACAGTCCAGCGTCCGCAAGGACAAGAACCGTACCGTGAGTGTTGTGTATCATGCCGAGAAGGAGACCTGGTATGATCTGCTGTGCAAGGAGATCGCCTGGGTAGACGGTAAAAAAGCCAACCTGTACTCTCTGTATGATATTACGGATAAAAAGCTGTACCAGCGCCGGATCGAGCAGCAGGCGTACACAGATTTCCTGACGGGACTGTACAACCGTATGTGCTGTGAAAGGGATCTGGCGAGACAGATCGATCAGGCGAAGAAGACCGGCGGAACCGGTGCTCTGCTGTATCTGGATCTGGATGATTTCAAGCATATTAATGATGGACTTGGTCACCAGTACGGTGATGTGCTGTTGAAATCCATCTCCCATGCATTAAAACGGATCAACGGTATTGAGAACACCTGCTACCGTATGGGCGGCGATGAATTCGTTATTGTGATCCCTCCGGAAAGCTATCCCCGGTTTGGAAATATCGTGGAAGATATTAAAAAGATCTTCAGCAAGCCCTGGTTTTTGAAGGATGCAGATTATTACTGTACTATGAGTATGGGTATCGTCACCTTCCCGGATGCCGGAGATTCCGTGACAGATCTGATCAAAAAAGCGGATATTGCCATGTATGAGGCGAAAAAGACCGGTAAAAACCGTGTAGAAACGTATCGGGAAGGCAATGATTCTGTATCGGGACGCCGTCTGGACATGGAGAAGAACATGCGTGATGCCACGGTGGAGGGCTACCGGGAGTTCGAGGTCTATTACCAGCCGATCATCGATATTCAGGGTGGAAAGGATGTCTGCGCCGGTGCGGAGGCACTGATCCGCTGGAACAGCGCGAAGCTGGGATTCATCTCTCCATCGGAATTTATTCCCCTGGCAGAGTATCTGGGACTGATCAATCCCATTGGCAATTATGTGCTGACGGAGGCCTGCACCCGCTGCAAACACTGGAACGATACGGGATATCCGGATTATAAAGTAAATGTCAACCTCTCTGTGGTACAGCTCCTGCAGTCGGATATCGTGGAGACGATAGAAAAGGCATTACAGGACACCGGTCTGTCTCCGAAGAATCTGACATTGGAGGTAACAGAGAGCCTTGCCATCAACGATATGGAGCGTATGAAGGAGATCCTGAACCGGATCAAGGAACTGGGCGTCTCTCTGGCACTGGATGATTTTGGAACCGGTTACTCTTCCCTGAACCATATCCGTGAGATCCCCATCGATGTCATCAAGGTGGACCAGAGCTTCGTCAAGGATCTGGCGGGAGATGCTTACTCTCAGTCCTTTATCAAGATGGTGGCAGAGCTGGCGCAGACCATTGGAGTCAGTATCTGCGTGGAAGGTATCGAGACCCCGGAGCAGTTCAAGGTACTGCAGGGCATGAAGGTCAAATACATTCAGGGATATTATTTTGACCGTCCTTTGGAGCGTCATGCGTTTGAGGCAAAATATGTGAAGTAACAAAATTATCAAAATCCCTCTTGTCAAGTATCGGGCAACCATGCTACTATTGATATAGCTACACGACTGGCGGAACGCAGCCTGCTGCAGTGGAGATACCCACAGGGAGTGTAGAATAGTGAAAGCCGACCGCCTGGGCACCGTCTATTTGTGGTGCTTAGGCGGATTTTTATTTTAAAGGATAAACGGAGGAAAACTATGTTACAACTGGAACAGGAACTGAAAAGTAATGCTTATCCCGGCAGAGGTATCGTGATCGGACGCTCTGCGAACGGTAAATATGCCGTAACCGCGTATTTTATTATGGGAAGAAGTGCCAACAGCCGCAATCGTGTGTTCGTGACAGAGGGAGAGGGAATCCGTACCCAGGCTTTCGACCCTTCCAAGTTAGAAGATCCCAGTCTGATCATCTATGCGCCGGTACGTGTCCTGGGCAACAAGACCATCGTGACCAACGGCGATCAGACCGATACCATCTACGAGGGAATGGACAAACAGTTAACCTTTGAACAGTCCCTGCGCAGCAGAGAATTCGAGCCGGACGGACCGAACTACACACCGAGAATCTCAGGTATCATGCATATCGAGAATGGCAAGTACAATTATGCCATGTCTATTTTGAAGAGTGACAACGGCAATCCCGATTCCTGCCTGCGTTTTACTTATGCTTACGAAAATCCGCTTCCCGGAGAGGGACGATTCATTCATACTTATATGCATGACGGCAATCCGCTGCCCAGCTTCCAGGGGGAGCCGAAGTTAGTGGAGATCCCCGATGACATGGATGCATTTACCGATATGCTGTGGAACAGCTTAAATGAGGACAACAAGGTCTCCCTGTTCGTTCGTTTCATCGACATCGAGACCGGTAAATACGAGACTAAGATTGTGAACAAGAATGTGTAAAGTTCTGAATAGTGAATATCGTAGATAGGAGAAAAATAAGATGAACGAGATTCAGTTAAAATACGGATGCAACCCGAACCAGAAGCCTTCCAGGATCTTCATGGAAGACGGAAGTGATCTGCCTGTTACCGTACTGAACGGCAAACCCGGATATATCAATTTCCTGGATGCTTTCAATGGCTGGCAGCTGGTAAAAGAGCTGAAGGAAGCTACGGGACTTCCCGCAGCCACTTCTTTTAAGCATGTATCCCCTGCCGGTGCTGCGGTAGGACTTCCCTTAAGCGATACTCTGGCGAAGATCTACTGGGTGGATGATCTTGGAGAGCTGTCTCCTCTGGCATGTGCTTATGCAAGAGCACGTGGCGCAGACAGAATGTCCTCCTTCGGTGACTTTATCGCATTGTCCGATGTCTGTGATGCAGATACCGCCCGTCTGATCAAGCGAGAGGTATCCGACGGTGTCATCGCTCCCGGCTATACCGATGAGGCACTGGAGCTGTTAAAGCAGAAGAAAAAGGGTGCTTACAACATCATCCAGATCGATCCTTCCTACCAGCCCGCTCCCATCGAGCACAAGCAGGTATACGGCATCACCTTTGAGCAGGGACGTAACGAGCTGGATATCAACGGTGATCTGCTGTCCAATATCGTGACGGTGAACAAGGAGATCCCGGAGAGTGCTCTGATCGATATGAAGATCGCACTGATCACCTTAAAATATACCCAGTCCAATTCCGTATGCTATGTCAAGGACGGTCAGGCTATCGGCATCGGCGCAGGCCAGCAGTCCCGTATCCACTGCACCAGACTGGCCGGCAGCAAGGCAGACAACTGGTTCTTACGTCAGTCTCCCCAGGTACTGGGTCTGCAGTTCGTAGACAGCTTAGGCAGAGCCAACCGTGACAATGCCATTGATGTCTACATGGGTGATGAGTACATGGATGTGCTGGCAGACGGCACATGGGAAGGCATCTTCAAGGTAAAACCTCCCGTATTTACCAGAGAGGAAAAGAGAGCATGGCTTGACAAAATGCAGGATGTAACTCTGGGAAGCGATGCGTTCTTCCCCTTCTCCGATAACATCGAGAGAGCACATAAGAGCGGCGTAAAATACATCGCACAGCCCGGTGGATCCGTGCGTGATGCAGATGTGATCGCATGCTGCGATAAATACGATATGGTGATGGCATTTACAGGCATCCGTCTGTTCCACCACTAAGACAGATATTTGCGGGCAGGACTGTAACAGGACCTGCCTGTATTTCATTTTTATGTGGGTAGCGATCCTGAGTTTCGCTGAATAGAATAAGAGAGACGACCTGGGTAAAGTTACCGGGAGCATTACAACGAGGAAGATGAGGAAAGCGTAGTTATGGACAGACGAGGGGAAGAGAAAAGCAGAGAAATGATGCTGGATGAATTATTGGGATATGACCGTGTGACGATCCAGTGTCATGATAATCCGGATGCAGATGCGATAGCGTCCGGGTTTGGATTGTATTGCTTTTTCCGTGATCAGGGAAAAGACGTGAGGCTTCTGTATGCCGGGAAAAACAGAGTGAGAAAGGCCAATCTGACGCTGATGGTGGAGAAGCTGGGGATTCCGCTGAAATATCTGGCGCATCCCGGAGAGGAGCCGGTGGACGGACTTCTGATCACCGTGGACTGTCAGTTCGGTGCCGGCAATGTGACGAAGATCCCGGCAGAGGAGATCGCAGTGATCGATCATCATCCGCTGGAGGTGATCTGTACGGAGAAAATGCGATTACAACCTAATCTGGGCAGCTGTGCGACTTTGGTATGGACCATGCTTCAGGAGATGCATTATCCGGTGGAGAAAAATAAAAATCTGGGGACTGCCTTGTATTATGGGCTGTTCATGGACACCAATCAGTTCTCGGAGCTGTCCAATCCGGTGGATATGGATATGCGCGAGAGTCTGAACTTTGACAAGAATCTGATATCACTGTTCCGCAATTCCAATATTTCCCTGAAGGAGCTGGAGATCGCCGGAGTGGCACTGTTACGCTGCAATTACAATGACGATTATCAGTTTGCTGTGATCCATTCCCAGCCCTGTGACCCCAATGTGCTGGGACTGATCAGTGATTTCCTGCTCCAGGTGGCAGGAGTGAATACCTGCGTGGTCTACAATGAGGACGGCGGCGGATATAAATTCTCCGTCAGAAGCTGTATCAGAGAGGTCAATGCCAATGAGCTTTCGGAATATCTCTCGGAGGGGATCGGCTCCGGCGGCGGTCATGTGGAAAAGGCCGGCGGCTACATCAGCATGAAGCTGTATGAAGAGAAATATCCCACACTGCATTCCGAGGCTTATTTCAATAACCGGATGACACAGTATTTTGACAACTTTGAGATCGTATATGCGAAAGAACGCAAATTCCCTGTAACAGAAGGTAAAAAATACCGCAGACGGAAAGAGCTGCTCGCCTGCCTGAAGGCAGCGGATCTGGCAGAGCTCGGAAACGTGGTATCCATACGTACCGAGGACGGCACGATGGATATCGACACCAGACAAGATCGGTATTTCACGCTGGAGCGTACCGGGGAGCTGCATCCGGTCCCGGCTGAGAGATTTCACCGGATCCTGGAACTGTGCGAGCTGCCGCTGCCGGAGGAATATTGCAGTTCTATGGGATATATCCCGAGAGTCAAGGACGGCAGGGATGGCAGTAATCATCTGCTGACGGAATATGTCCGTATGAGTATGCCCGCGGATGCTTTCTGTATCTATGCCCTCGAGCTGAAGCGGGGAGTAAAGATATTCCCTATCTGGGATGAGGATACTTATATGACGGGCAGAGCCGGAGATTATCTGGTGGCCAGTGAGGATGATCTGCACAATATGTTCATAGAGCCTGCGCAGAATCTTCTGAATAATTTTGAAGAGATGGCATAAGAATCACAAAAAAAGGTTTATAAAATTTTCCTTGTGTGGTAAGATTAAGGTTACGAAAACAGTATTAAGTAAACGAAAGGCAAGGATATTACCATGAGCGAACTGGAAAAAGAAATCGTAGATTCCGCAGAAGTGAAGGAGTCTAAGAATTTTATAGAGCAGATCATCGACAAGGATCTGGCGGAGGGTGTATACGATACGGTACATACCCGTTTCCCTCCCGAACCCAACGGATATCTTCATATCGGACATGCCAAGAGTATTCTCTTAAACTACGGCCTGTCCCAGAAGTATAACGGTAAATTCAACCTGCGTTTTGATGACACCAATCCCACCAAGGAGAAGGCAGAGTTCGTAGAATCCATCAAAGCAGATGTAAAGTGGCTGGGCGCAGACTGGGAAGACAGACTTTTCTTCGCATCCAACTATTTTGACCAGATGTATGAAGCAGCAGTAAAGCTGATCAAGAAGGGCAAGGCTTATGTATCCGACTTAAGTGCAGAGCAGATCCGTGAGTACAGAGGAAGCCTGACCGAGCCCGGTAAGGAGGATCCCGGCAGTGCAAGAAGCGTTGAAGAGAATCTGGCACTGTTCGAGGATATGAAGGCAGGCAGATACGAGGACGGAACCAAGGTACTGCGTGCCCGCATCGATATGGCATCTCCCAATATCAACATGCGTGATCCCGTTATCTACCGTGTGGCACATATGTCTCACCAGAATACCGGCGACAAGTGGTGCATCTATCCGATGTATGACTTCGCACATCCCATTGAGGATGCCATCGAGGGTGTGACCCATTCGATCTGTACACTGGAGTTCGAGGATCACAGACCTTTATATGACTGGGTGGTAAGAGAGCTGGAATACCCTCATCCTCCCAAGCAGATCGAGTTTGCCAAGCTGTACCTGACCAATGTGGTCACCGGTAAGCGTTATATCAAGAAGCTGGTAGAGCAGGGCATCGTGGACGGCTGGGACGATCCCAGACTGGTATCCATCGCAGCGCTGCGCAGAAGAGGTTTCACACCGGAATCTATCAAGAAGTTCGTAGAGCTGTGCGGTATCTCCAAGGCACAGTCCTCCGCAGACTATGCAATGTTAGAGTACTGTATCCGTGAGGATCTGAAGGCAAAGGCACCCCGCATGATGGCAATCTTAGATCCTGTGAAGCTTGTCATTGACAACTATCCCGAAGGACAGACAGAGATGCTGCCCGTAGTCAATAATCCGGAGAACGAGGAGCTTGGCAGCCGTGAGGTTCCTTTCGGCAGGGAATTATATATTGAGAGAGAAGACTTCATGGAAGAGCCTCCCAAGAAGTATTTCCGTATGTTCCCCGGCAACGAAGTGCGCCTGATGAACGCATATTTTGTAAAGTGCACCGGCTGTGTCAAGGATGAAAGCGGCAAGGTTGTGGAAGTACATTGTACCTATGATCCGGAGAGCCGCGGTGGCAACAGCCCGGACGGCCGTAAGGTTAAGGGAACCATCCACTGGGTAAGTGCAGCGGAATCTGTGAAAGCAGAGGTTCGTCTGTATGAGAATATCATCGACGAGGAAAAGGGTGTATACAACGAGGACGGAAGTCTGAATCTGAACCCCAATTCTCTGACAACACTGACAGAGTGCCGCTTAGAGCCTGCATTTGCAAAGGCACAGGCGTATGACCGGTTCCAGTTCGTAAGACAAGGCTTCTTCTGTGTGGATTATAAGGACACCAAGCCCGGAGAACTGGTATTTAACCGTATCGTATCTCTGAAAAGTTCTTATGTACTGCCTAAGTAAGTTTGGAAAGGAAGAGACAAAAGAATGTCAGACAAATTGTTCGGGCTGGCCGGACTGGGCCTAGATAACCTGGAGGATATGGATATCTTCGGACAGGAGAAAAAGGAAGAACAGGCAGCGGCCGAGGCGCCTAAGATAGAAGAAAAGGACCTGATCTACGACAAGAATTTTACCTGCCCGGTATGCGGAGAAGATTTTCCCGCCAAGATCATGAAGACCGGCAAGGCGAGACTTTTAGGCACGGATCAGGATCTTCGTGCAAAATACGAAGGGATCGATGCGGTAAAATATGATGTGATCCTGTGTCCCCATTGCGGATATGCGGCGTTGAACAGATATTTCAACAACATTACCAAGGTATATGCCAAACTGATCAAAGAGAATATCAGCAGCAAAGTACAGCTGCATACCTATGATGACGATATCTATACCTATGAAGAGGCGATCGAACGCTATAAGCTGTGCCTCGTAAATGCGGTGGTAAAACGTGCCCATGCCAGCGAGAAGGCTTATATCTGTTTAAAGAGCGGATGGCTCATGAGGGGCTATCAGGAATATCTGGAAGAATCCGGAGATACGGATATGGCGCGTCTGCGTGAATTGAAGAACATGGAGGAGACCTATCTGAAGAATGCTTATACCGGCTTCACGGAAGCGCTTCAGACCGAAGGATTTCCCATGTGCGGTATGGATGAAATTACGGTGGAGTTCCTGATCGGAGTATTGGCCACCAGATTTCAGAAATACGATGTGGCAAGTCGTATGGTGGCTTCAATCCTCACATCTCCATCGGCCAATGCCCGTACCAAGGACAAGGCAAGAGAGCTTAAGGATCAGATCCTGGAGGAACTGAAGAGCCAGAAAAAGTAGGACAACATTATGTATGATATGACGATCCGGCTGCGTACAGACAGTGACAAATGTCTGTACCAGCAGATATATGAGCATATACGACAGGAAATCAGGGAAGGGAAGCTTCTGGCAGGAGAGAGGCTTCCCTCCACGCGTTCTCTGGCAGAATATCTGCAGGTGGCGAGAAGTACGGTGGACTATGCCTATGACCAGCTGTTAAGCGAGGGATATATTGAGGCAAAACCTTATAAGGGATACTTTGTCTGCCGGCTGGAGGGGATTTTTACCATGGAACAGCGGGAGATGACAGAGCCGGAGGTGGTCAGACCTGACAGTCAAGAGGACGGGACACAGGTGCAGGTCGACTTTTCCCCTTATGGAATCGATATGACCGGATTCCCCTTCGGAGTGTGGAAACGGATCACGAAAAATATCCTGAATGATAGTAACAGTGAGCTGTTTGCCCAGGGAGAGCCCCAGGGAGATTATGACCTGCGAATGACCATCAGCCGGTATCTGCATTCTTCCCGTGGTGTGAACTGCCGCCCGGAACAGATCATTGTGGGAGCAGGGAACGATTATCTGTTACTGTTATTAGAGAAAATACTGGGGAGACATGTGGGGATCGCCATGGAGAACCCTACGTACAAGAGAGCTTACCGGATCTTTCAGTCATTTGCCTATCGTATTTATACGGTGGATATGGACGATAAAGGGATGCGGGCGGACAGGCTTTCGGAACTTCCGGTCCGGGCAGCCTATGTGATGCCGTCCCATCAGTATCCTACCGGTGCGGTCATGACCATCGGCAGAAGAGCAGAGCTGTTACGTTGGGCGGAAAAGGAACCGGACCGCTATCTGATCGAGGATGATTACGACAGTGAATTCCGCTACCGTGGGAAACCGATCCCTTCCCTGCAGTCCTCGGACAAACGGGGCAAGGTGATCTACATTGGTACCTTTTCCAAAGCGATCGCACCGGCGATCCGTGTCAGCTATATGGTGCTTCCGGAGAGCCTGTTAGAGGTCTACCGCAGGGATTGTTCTTTTTATTCCTGCACAGTGTCGAGAATTGACCAGCGGATCTTAAATGAATTTATCCGGGATGGCTATTTTGAAAGGCACCTGAACAAGATGCGGATGCACTATCGTGCCAAACATGATCTGCTGCTTGCAGAGTTAGAGCCGTTTAAAAAGGCTTTTACAATCTCCGGGGAGGATGCAGGACTGCATCTTCTGCTGACGGCGAAAGGAGCTGTCACAGAAGCACAGCTATTGTCTGCTGCGACGGAAGCGGGGGTAAAAGTCTATGGCATGTCGGAAAATATGGTGGAGACCGATGCCCCGAAGGCAACGATACTGTTGGGATTCGGAAGTGTGAGTGAGCCGGAAATGAAAGAAGGTCTTCACAGACTGCAAAAAGCATGGCTGTAAGACCTTCTTAATAGGGATCCTTATGGATTCTTATTCTTCACTGATGGGAGGCTCTGCCCCCTCTGCATCTTCCTCGTCGAAGAATTCTTCTACGTCTTCCACGGTCTCATCCTCTTCCCCGGACAGATCGGGTGCCTGATCGGAGAGTGGAGTGAAAGCGGATGCATCAGTGTCAGCATCTGTGGTATCTGCCTTCTCGGGTGCAGCAGCATCGGGAGTCTGTGCGGCAGTATTCAGAGGAACATAATTGCGGGAGAATTCATTGCTCTCTTCGAGATCCTCATGGAAATCATCGTAATCGTCATCTGCTTCGGAAGATTCCTTCAGCTTGGAATCCTTCTGTTGCATATAGTAGTAAGCAGCTGCGGCTGCGGTACCTACTGCTGCGGTGAACAGCAGAAATTTGCCAAATTTTTTAGCCATAGGGTTGCTCCTTCCATATTGTAGTGTATGTAACGGTTCGGAATCATATACATTTGTCCATACAGTTATATGATAAACCTTATTGACCAAAATGAAAAGGGATATGTTGCGTTATGAATGAGAAATTTTTTGATTTAAAAAAGGAAAAACAGGACAGGATGATCAATGCAGCACTGAAAGCATTTGCTCTTAGCGGCTATCGGCATGCCAGCACCGATGATATTGTGAGGGAGGCGGCTATCAGCAAGGGCTTGTTATTCCATTATTTCGAAAGCAAACTGGGAGTATATGCATTTGTCTATGATTACAGCGTCCGTTACCTGCTGTTGGAGCTGTCTACGGCGGTGGATGCGAAGGAGACGGACATGTTTGCTCTGATGCAGCAGGTGGAATGCGGGAAAATGCATGCTATGTGCCGGTATCCCTATCTGCAGCAGTTTTTAAACCGGGCACAGTCCGAGAATGTCAGCGAAGCCCTGTTAGCTGCCGAAGAGAGCAGACGGCGCCTGGAGGACGCTTACGAAGCCATCTACGAAAAAGCGGATCTTACCGGGTATGCTTCTGCGGAGGATGCCCGGAAGCTTCGTAAAATGCTGGAGCTGACCATTAAGGGACTGATGAACGAGCGGATTTTAGAGGATGCTTTTCAGCCGGAGATGTTGTATGAAGAGATCACAGAGTATCTGAACTTAAGCAGAAGGCTGGCGGAACGTTCCACACAGCCCTCTGACGAAGAGTTTTCGGAAAAATAGCATCCTATTTGCATCATAATTTTGAAGGAAATGATAATTATTTAGACATCTTATAGGCGGGATCTGCGGGATATCCGCCTTTTAATTTCTGCATGCCGCGCTGGATGGCATCTTTGGAGTTCTTCCAGTCGGCGTCCTTATTTCGGTAATCGAATTTCTCCACCAGCCAGGATACATCCTCAGAGATTCGCTGCATGTTCGCTTCCATGACGGGCAGGAGGCCGTCGTAGAATTCCTGCTTTTCCTTATCGGAGAGCTTGCGGTCGGCGGCTTCGCAGAGGTCTCCGAAGTGAGGCAGGCAGAAGCCTTTGCCGTCTTTTATTTTTTTACGGAAGCTGTCATCATTTTTCCACAGATAGAAAAAGGTGTCCAGGTATCTTTCATAAGTATCCTTGTACTGGGAACAGATATAGCAGGAGTCCTCTTTTGCACGGATCCACATACCGATGGTATTTTCACTGCCCTCGGCTTTTTTGAATTTTCCCAGAAGAGAACTTTTTCCGGGGCGGAAGGAAACAAATTCCTGCTGCATTTCCCGGATCATACGCTGATAGTGCGTTTTCAGGATCCAGGCGTTGCCCAGGGTATTGCCATAGTCAAACATCTTCTGAAAATGATAGCGGCAGAAGCCTGCTTTGTCGGTCTGCTCTCTGATATCTGCTTCCATATAGGAGGAGCCGGAGCCTAAGACGAAGTCCAACAGATCCTGCTCGATACTTCTGTGGATGAAGCAGAAAGGACATTCGTCCTGTGCGTTGACGGCATCGTTTAAGGGGATGGTATATAACTGTTCTTTCATAGGAAATATCCTTTCTCGATCGTTGTTATATCTATTGTATACGAAGCCGGAAAAAATTGCAAAAAGATTAAGCAGTTGTAAAATATTGTCATTTAAAATTAAGAATTGTTTAGTTGTAATACCCTGTGTTTCAAGCTACTATGATATAAAGAACAGAATTAGTAATAGAAAACAGAAAGATGTGATTTATTTTGATATTCAGCAGTATTGAATTTCTGCTGTGGTTCCTGCCGGTTTTTCTGATCGTCTACGGAATCACACCTTCTAAATACAGAAACCTGACGCTGCTTGTGGGAAGCATTGTTTTTTATGCCATGGGAGATGCAGGAAATCTTGCACCTTTGATGATTTCCGTCTTATGTAATTATTTTATCGGGCTGCATCTGGCAAAGCGCAGCCCCAGGACGTTATGGCGCAAGAGGCTGTTGTTCGTGACAGCATTGAGTATTAACATTGGCATTCTGATCTGGTTTAAGTGCCGGGGAGGTTCTGCGGGACTTCCTCTGGGGATCAGTTTTTATACCTTTCAGATATTGTCTTATCTGATCGATGTATATCGCGGAGATGCAGATAGGGAGTATTCTTTTTTAAAATTTGCAACTTATGTGGTCATGTTTCCGAAGCTGATCTCCGGCCCCATTACCCGTTATGGTGAGGTGAAATACAGCCTGTACAACAGGACTTTTACTATGCAGGGACTGGAGGACGGCATGAAGCTGTTCATCTTAGGACTGGCTGCCAAGGTGCTTTTGGCGGATCGCGTGGGGATATTGTGGCATGAGGTACAGGTCACGGGATTTGAGAGTATTTCCACACCGCTTGCATGGCTGGCGGCAATCGCCTATTCCATGGAGATTTACTTCGACTTCTGGGGATATTCTCTGATGGCAATGGGGCTGGGCAGAATGCTTGGGTTTGAACTGCCGGTGAATTTCCGAAGACCCTATATGGCGAGAGGCGTGAGAGATTTCTACCGCAGATGGCATATGACACTGGGGCAGTGGTTCTGCCGGTATGTTTATATCCCGTTGGGCGGTAGCAGACAGGGTGAGATACGCACGATTTTTAACCTGTTTGCGGTATGGATATTAACTGCATTCTGGCATGGCACCGGCTGGAACTTTTTCTGCTGGGGCGGATTGCTCTGGATCTGTATTGTACTGGAACGGCAGCTGGGAAGATTAAAATTCGTACATAAAATGAAAGTACTGCCGCACATTTATCTGTGGCTGATCATTCCCGTAAGCTGGATGTGCTTTGCCATTACGGATCTGTCACAGCTGAGGGTCTATCTGGATAAAATGCTGTGGTTGGTACCGGGGATCAGCGGCGGCTATGAGGATGCGTGGAAAGCATTGTCTACCTACGGCGGGCTGTTAGCCGTATCCGGGCTGGCATGTACACCGGTAATCGAAAAGTTGTATAATTACGGTAAGGATAAGATCCTGATGAAAATATTGCTGGCAGCGGTATTCTGGTATTGCGTCTGGAGACTTATATTAGAGGGAAATAACCCATTTATGTACTTTAGTTTTTAGAAAATCTGGATAGGATAGGAAATATGTTACAGAAACTACGACAATGGATAAGAAAATTATCCTTTCCCATCAGTCTGCTGCTTATGGGAGTCCTGTTTTTTACATGGACGGACAACTGGCAGGTGTATACGGATCCACTTCGGGAATTGTATAACAGGGGTGTGCAGCTGGCGGCCGGTGCCCGGATGGGTCAGGCATCGGAGCCCGGACAACAGGATGGAACCGTATCGGGGGATACGGTCCCGGAAGGCACAGAAGATCCCGCAGGGGAAAGTCGGACACCAGCAGCGGGAGAGACATCGGCAGACACGCAGACAGAGACAATGACAACGGAGGAACCACAACCGACAGAGCCTTCGGAAGAACTGCCCAAGGAAGTGGTCTACCATACGGTGGATGACAGCTATTTTGCTGATGCTCTGTTCATCGGGGATTCCCGGACAGTGGGAATGTATGAATACGGTGGCCTGGAAGAGATATCCACATTTTATGCCTCTACCGGACTTACGATTTATAAGATGTTCGATTCGAAAATAGTAGCGGTGCCTGGGCAGAAGAAAAAGATCACGGTGGAAGAAGCACTATCCGAGAAGCAGTTTGCCAAAATCTATCTGATGATCGGTATTAATGAGATGGGAACCGGTACGGTGGAATCCTTCATGAAGGCTTACGGGGAGGCAGTACAGCATTTGCAGCAGCTGCAGCCCGATGCGGTGATCTACCTGCAGGCAATCATGAAGGTGACCACGGAGCGCTCCGGGCAGGGAGACTATATTACCAATGAAGGCATCGAAGCCAGGAATGAAGAAATCGCGAAGCTTGCGGACGATGAGAAGATTTTTTATCTGGATGTGAATCCGCTGATCTGCGATGAGACCGGGGGAATGGTGGCATCCTATACTTATGACGGAGTGCACCTGAAGGCCCAGTATATTCCCATCTGGCTGGACTTTTTGAAAGAACATGCAGTGGAATAAATTTTTTCTTGACTGTGGAACGATGAAAAGCTATCATGTAACTAATAAGGTCACATAGGTGTGGGCAGGTAGAGGACTATCTGCCTATCTCTATGCGGCAAATATTACAAGTCACATGTCTATGACACAGGAGGAGAAAAATGAGCGAGAAGACTACACTCGGCGAAAATGGCATTTACGATGCCAGATCCTTGGGCGTGCCCAAGATGCTTCTGCTGGGACTTCAGCACATGTTCGCAATGTTCGGTGCTACCATTCTGGTACCCATGCTGACAGGTCTGGATGTTTCCACAACTTTGTTATTTGCAGGTCTGGGAACTTTATTGTTCCATCTGCTGACCAAGAGAAAGGTACCCGCATTCCTGGGTTCTTCCTTTGCTTTCTTAGGTGGTTATGCCGCGATCGCACCTATGGCAGACGGTGCGGATAATTCCGCATTGCTTCCTTATGCCTGCTTTGGTGTTGCCTGTGCAGGTCTGCTGTACCTGGTATTATCCCTGTTGATCAAGATCTTCGGTACTGGCAAGGTAATGCGTTTCTTCCCGCCCATCGTAACCGGACCTATCATCATTGCCATCGGTCTGACACTGTCCCAGTCCGCTATCAACAACTGTTCCGCAGACTGGCTGATCGCAGTGGTCGCTATTGCACTGGTAGTGATCTGCAATATCTGGGGTAAGGGAATGGTGAAGATCGTTCCGATCATCATCGGTGTTGTCGGTTCTTATGTGCTGGCAGCTATCTTAGGCCGTGTGGATTTCACGCCTGTTGCGGAAGCTGCATGGATCGGACTTCCCATCCATTGGAATGAGACCGCTTTCTGGGCACTGTCCGACGGCAACACTTCTCTGTTAATTACTTCCGTGATCACCATTATGCCGATCGCCCTGGCTACCATGGTAGAGCATATCGGAGATATCTCCGCTATTTCTTCTACTGTTGGTATCAACTATATCAAGGAGCCCGGATTGCATCGTACGCTGTTAGGTGATGGTCTGGCTACCATTATTGCATCCCTGTTCGGCGCTCCTGCGAATACCACTTACGGTGAGAACACCGGTGTACTGTCTCTGACCAAGGTATTCGATCCCAGAGTTATCCGTATTGCAGCAGGCTTCGCTGTACTGTTCTCCTTCTCTCCGAAGGTAGCAGCATTGATCGGATGTATGCCTACCGCTACCTGCGGTGGTGTATCCCTGGTACTGTACGGTATGATCTCTGCAGTCGGTGTCCGTAACATCGTAGAGACTCAGGTAGACTTTACCAAGAGCCGTAACGTTATCATCGCCGCTCTGATCCTGGTACTGTCCATCGGTATCAACTACAGTGCAGCAGGCGCTATCGCATTCCACATCGGCGAGATCACCATCAGCCTGTCCGGACTGGCAGTAGGTGCGCTGACCGGTATTATCCTGAATGCAATATTGCCCGGTAAGGATTATAAGTTCGATGAGGACAAGCCCGATGACACCGGCGTATGCTTCGCAGTAAAGGGTCAGGAGAACTAAGACATTTTTGCTGAAAACAGCATAAACTGAACAAAGAAAGTAAGAGAGAGTATCCATGGCAGGAGAATAGGGCTGTGGATACTCTTTTTTTCAGTTTGCGTGCCCATGACGCGCAAACTAAAAAGGAGCCCACGCATGGACTCCTCCGGCTGTGCGCCTAAACTTCTGATATCTCTGCGATCACTTGGTCAAGTACTTCAAAATAGTTCTCGAAGGTCTTGCGGCAGCATCCGGGATCGTCGATCACGATGCCCTCCGTGCGCAGTCCGGTGAGGGCAAAGCCCATAGCCATGCGGTGGTCATCGTAGGTTGCTATGGTGCAGGGGCGCGGAGAACCGGGATAGATGGTGATGCTGTCCTGCGTCTCTTCGCAGCGGATGCCCATACGGGTCAGTTCTGTACAGATGGCATGGATACGGTCACTCTCCTGGAAACGGATGTGTCCGATGCCTGTGATACAGGTGGGGCTGTCGGCAAACGGTGCGATGGCTGCCAGTGTGATCGCCTGGTCGGAACAGGAGGACATGTCCACCGTGATACCATGGAAAGCGGGAGCCTGCGCCCCGGCGTCCGGCAAAACGGCAGGAGGCAGCAGGAGGACGCCTTTCTCCGTATCCTGTGCGGTACATCCCATTTTCTCTAAGATACGCAGGAATTCCACATCTCCCTGCAGACTTTCAAAATGCACATGCTCCACACAGACCGGGATCCCCATTAGCGGTACCATGGCATAGAAATAACAGGCAGCGGAGACATCCGGCTCAATCTGATAATCTAATGCTTTATAATGCTGACCGGCGGGAATACGGAACTGATCCGGGGCGGAGCGCTCCACGCAGACACCGAACTGCTCCATCATCTTCTGTGTCATTTCGATATACGCCATCCCGTGGGTACCCTCTACCTGAATCGTAAAATCTTCCGAAGACAAAGTAGAAGCAATCAACAGCGCACTCAAAAACTGACTGCTGTGCCCGATATCAATGGAGATATGATCCTGTCCGAATCCATGAGCGGTCAGCGTAAAAGGAAAATGTCCCTCTTCTCCTTCACAGCGGATCTCACATCCAAGCTCTTCCAAAGAAGACAGAAGAGGTGCCATCGGACGCTTCCTCATCTGCTCCGAAGCATCCATATGAAAAACACCTTCCGAGACACCTAACGCAGCCGTCAGAAAACGCGCTGCCGTTCCCGCACTTCCCACATTTAACGCAGCTTCTCCACAGGGAACCTTTCCTCCCAGTCCTTCTACCGTGACGATACAGCTCTCCTCATCCACCGTCGTCTTAAATCCAAGATCCTGCACACACTTAAGAAAATGCCTCGAATCATCCGAGAACAACACCCCGCGCAGCGTCGACTTTCCCTCCGCCAGCATCGCCAGAAGGAGACTGCGGTTCGTGATACTCTTAGACCCCGGTACCCGGACTGAGAGAGGTTCAGTCGTTTTTTTGATATCACTATATATAGTAGGAACGCGGTAAATGTTATTTGCCATGGATGGTGTTTCCTTCCTTGCTTCTTTTAAATATAAAATCATCGAGATAACCGAGTAGCTGACATTGGGGTAAGGGCAAGCAGACTCTAAGCAGGCGTCGGTACCATAGCGTCCCAAGGGACGCATTGCGTGGGTATTATCCACGCTTATGTACCGCTACGCGCTGCGTCCGTAAGCGAATCGTGCTAAAGCACGCGCGGGTCTGCGGCTCTTAACCCCAATGGAGGCTACGTGTTGATTATTAAATCATACCATTTTCCATTCCACGGCACAACTCTCAAAAATTTTTAAAAATAATGGTTGACATTCCTAGCGGAATAGTATAGTATAAATCCATAACATCCATATCAGATAAGTAGGAAATAAAAACAAACATAATTTTCAAGTTTAAGGAGGATTCTATTATGAGCAAGATTTACACATCCGCAACCCAGCTGATCGGACATACACCCCTTTTAAAGGTAACAAACTACCTGAAGGACCAGAACATCGAAGGGGTAGAACTGTTAGCAAAGCTGGAGTACTTCAATCCCGCAGGAAGCGTTAAGGACAGAATTGCACTGGCAATGATCGAAGATGCCGAGAAGAAGGGTATTTTAAAAGAAGGTTCCACCATCATTGAACCCACCTCCGGCAACACCGGTATCGGCCTGGCAAGTGTGGCTGCAGCCAAGGGTTACAGAACCATTCTTACACTTCCCGAGACCATGAGTGTGGAGCGTCGTAACCTCCTGAAGGCATACGGTGCAGAGTTGGTACTGACTGAAGGCGCCAAGGGTATGAAGGGTGCTATCGCCAAGGCAGAAGAGCTGGAGAAGTCCATCCCTGGCGCTGTGATCCTCGGACAGTTTGATAATCCCGCGAACCCTGCCGCACATGCAGCTACCACCGGCCCCGAGATCTGGGAAGACACCGATGGAAAGGTTGACATCTTCGTAGCAGGTGTAGGTACCGGCGGAACCGTGACCGGCATTGGCACTTATTTAAAATCCAAGAATCCGGGTGTGAAGATTGTAGCAGTAGAGCCTGCAGATTCTCCCGTACTTTCCGGCGGACAGCCCGGACCTCATAAGCTGCAGGGTATCGGTGCAGGATTCGTTCCTTCCGTTCTGAATACCGGCATCTACGATGAGGTATTCACCGTTACCACAGACCAGGCATTTACCACCGGCCGCCTGATCGCCCATAAGGAGGGTATCCTCGTGGGAATTACCTCCGGCGCCGCTCTGTACGCAGCAGCACAGATCGCAAAACGACCTGAAAATGCAGGCAAAACAGTCGTAGCATTGCTTCCTGACTCCGGTGACAGATACCTGTCCACCCCGATGTTCGCAGAAGCTTAAGACGAAATTTACAGAACTGGACAGACTTGCATTCTTGTGTTAGAATGTATGGCATGGTACTAGGAATTCAAGGAATTCGCGCTTTTCTCCCCTTAAAAGCACGAACCTGGAATGGAGGAACTTATGGAACCGATCATTCAGATCAAGAATGTAACAAAAACTTTTATTGGTAAAGATAATCAGGTAGAAGCCTTAAAGGGTATCAGCCTGGATATCAACAAGGGAGACATCTACGGCATCATCGGTATGAGTGGTGCCGGAAAATCTACCCTGGTACGCTGCCTGAACTATCTGGAGAAGCCCACCACGGGAACCGTAGTCGTAGAAGATCAGGATCTTTCGACACTGACTGAGGCAGAACTTCGTAAGGTTCGTACAGGCATCGCAATGATCTTTCAGCATTTTAATCTGCTCATGCAGAGAAGTGTTCTGGACAATGTATGCTTCCCCATGGAGATCGTGGGTGTGAAGAAACAGGCGGCCAGAAAGCGCGCTATGGAACTGCTCGAGATCGTGGGACTGAAGGAAAAGGCAGACTCCTATCCTTCCCAGCTCTCCGGTGGACAGAAGCAGCGTGTGGCAATCGCAAGAGCTCTTGCCAATACGCCGAAGATCCTGCTGTGTGACGAGGCGACCAGTGCGCTGGATCCCACGACGACCAAGGAGATCCTGAAATTATTACAGGACATCAACAAACAGTACGGCATCACCATCGTGATTATCACGCATGAGATGGCTGTGGTACAGGAGATCTGTTCCCATGTAGCCATTATCGATGCCGGAGAACTGGCAGAGCATGGTACGGTGGAGGAGGTATTTTCCAGACCCCAGTCCCAGGCAGCCAGAAAGCTGGTGTTCATGGTGGATCCCAAGGCGAAGGAAATGTCCGGCAAACGCTGCATCCGCATTGTTTTCACCGAGAATTCTTCTTTCGAGCCTGTGATCGCCAATATGGTGCTGGAGTGCAAGGCTCCCGTCAACATCCTGTTAGCGGATACCAAGGACATCGGTGGTATCGCCCATGGACAGATGATCTTACAGCTGCCGGAGGATGAACTGGCAGCGAACAAGATGATCCATTATTTACAGGAGAGAAAACTGGAAGTGGAGGAGCTGAAAGACTATGTGGGATAATGCAACGATTATGATGCTGGTGGAAGGCACCTTTGTTACTTTGTATATGACCCTTGTTTCCACATTTATGGGGTATGTACTCGGACTTCCTATGGGAATTGCCCTGGTGATTACCGCACCGAAGGGACTGCGTCCGAACAAGATCATTTATAAGATTCTGGATGTGATCGTCAACATTGTGCGAAGCATTCCGTTTTTGATTTTGTTGATCATGATCATCCCTTTGACCCGTATCATTGTAGGAAAGAGCTACGGCCCGACGGCTACCATCGTTCCTCTGACTCTGGCAGCGGCACCGTTCATTGCCAGAATGGTGGAATCTTCTCTGTTGGAGGTAGATCACGGAGTGATTGAAGCAGCACAGAGCATGGGAGCTAACCTGTGGACGATCATCTGGAAGGTTATGCTGGCAGAATCCAGAACCTCATTGCTTGTGAATGCGACCATTGCACTGGGAACGATCTTAGGCTACTCCGCTATGGCAGGTGCCGTAGGTGGAGGCGGACTCGGTGATATTGCGATCCGATACGGTTATTATCGTTACCAGACCGATATTATGCTGGTGACAGTAGTATTGTTGGTACTGTTGGTACAGCTGCTGCAATATATCGGAATGACGATTTCCAAGAAATTGGATAAGAGAACCCGTTAGGGAAAACGAAAAGATTGAGGCAGATGTAAGGCATCTGATTCAATAGATTAAAATTTTTTACCAAAAGATTTAGGAGGAGAAGTATTATGAAAAAGAAAGTGATTGCTTTGATTGCAGTTGCAGCATTGTCCGTGAGCGCACTGACCGGCTGCGGCAGCAACGACACAGCTGCTCAGACCAGCGAGGCAGCTGTAACAACAGCTAACCAGGAAACCACTGCCCAGACTACCGAGGCAACAGAAAGCAAGGAAGTAGCTGACACCGATACCACTATCAAGGTAGCTGCAAGTGCAGTACCTCATGCAGAGATCCTGGAGGCAGCAAAGCCTCTGTTAGCGGAGCAGGGTTATACTCTGGAGATTCAGATTTTTGATGACTATGTACAGCCTAATTTAGTAGTAGAGTCCGGTGATTTCGATGCAAACTACTTCCAGCATATCCCTTATCTGGAGAGCTTCAACGAGGAGAAGGGTACTCATCTGGTAAATGCCGGCGGTATCCATTACGAGCCTTTCGGACTGTATCCCGGAACCGAGACCAGCTTAGACAACATTGACAATGCAACCATCGCAGTACCCAACGATACCACCAACGAGGCACGTGCTCTGTTACTGTTACAGGATAACGGTTACATCACCCTGAAGGATGGTGTGGGTCTGACCGCTACTATTAAGGATATCGTTGAGAACCCTCACAACATCACCTTCGTAGAGCTGGAAGCAGCACAGGTTCCCAGAACCCTTCCCGAGGTATCCTTCGGTGTCCTGAACGGTAACTACGCTATGGAAGCAGGCCTGACTGTTGCAGAGGATGCTCTGCTGTATGAGAGCGATGATTCCGAAGCAGCCGCTACTTATGTAAATGTAATCGCTGTTAAGGAAGGCAACGAGAATCTGCCTAAGATCAAGGCGCTGGTAGATACCCTGAAGTCCGATGAGATCAAGCAGTTCATCAACGAAAATTATAATGGTGGCGTTATCCCTTACAAGTAAAGTGTAACGGATTTGCATGTAATACAACATAAGTAATGCGAAAATACGGAGAGCATTCCGTGGGATGGGAGGAGATTTCTCTGAACAGAGTTCGATTGGGTGCTCTCCAGATTTTTCTGCTGTTTCCACAAATCCTATATGAACTATGGGAAAAGAAAAATAAGGTAGAATCTGTGGAAAGCGCAGAAAGATTGGAGCAGTTTGAACCGCTTTGGCTTAAGCCGGCTGATATGAAAAGCAAAACAGAGCAGGAGAATGCTCGGAAATGAGGATAGGATGAAAATTTCAACCAAAGGAAGATATGCAGTACGTGTCATGCTGGATCTGGCATTGAACAACAACGGAGAGTGTATCAAGGTAAAAGAAATTGCTGCCAGACAGGGAATTTCCGAAAAGTATCTGGAGCAGATCATTGCTGTGTTGAATAAGGCAGGATATGTGAAGAGCGTCCGTGGTGCCCAGGGCGGTTATCGCATTGCCAAAGACCCGGCAGATTATACGGTGGGAATGATCCTGCGGCTGACAGAAGGATCCCTTGCACCGGTGGCCTGCCTGGAAGACGGTGCGGACATCTGTGAACGCTGCGATACCTGTGAGACCCTGGAGGTATGGCAGGAGCTGTATGATGCGGTGAATAAAGTAGTGGATGGCGTGACGATCGCAGATCTGGTGGAACGACGCAACAAGCGCCTGGAGAATCTGGATTACTCCATATAACATGATATCAGAGTCAAAAGGTCTAAGCCCACATAAGAATTGACAGCAGCCCGGCAGGTTTCCTGCCGGGCTGCTGTCTGTTTGCAGAGAATGAAAGGGGGTCATTCCTGCAGAAAAATGTCAACCAAGAGAATGAATGGTTAACAACTTTAGTATATCGGGAGAAGAACCTATTGTCAACGAAAGTCTGACAAAGGTTGACACCCTTTCATCGACAAATATCGCGTGAAACAAATTTTGAAATTGATATAGTTACAAAAACTACATCAAACGATATAAAATACCACGAAATGAAATGCAACACTAAAAACTCATTGCTTTTTACCCTACAACGTGGTAAGCTAAACTCTGAAAAGAAGCAGAAAGGTGTATGCGAGAATGAGCGAAGCATTTCATATTATATCAGACGGTTCCTGCGATCTTCCCATGGAGCTTACCAAAGAGAAAAATATTACAGTAGTTCCCTTCTATGTATCTTTTGAAGAGGGAAAATATCAGAAGGAAATGGTAGAGATCGGTGTACGTGAATTCTATCAGAAAATGGTGGATCATCCGGATGTATATCCCAAGTCCTCTATGCCGTCCGTACAGGATTACCTGGATGCATTTCTGCCTTATGTCAAAGCAGGAACCCCCATTATCTGTATCTGTATTACGACCAAATTCAGCGGCTCTATGCAGTCCGCACTGAATGCGAAGGCGATTCTGGAAGAGGAATATCCCGAAGCACAGATCTATGTCTGCGATTCCACAGTGAACACTGTTCTTCAGGGAATCTATGTACTGGAAGCTGTAAGGCTCAGAGATGCAGGTGCAGGATATCAGGAGAGCATTGACCGCCTGAATGAGATCAAGAGCTCCGGAAGAATCTTTTTCACGGTCGGAAATATGGAATACTTAAAGCATGGTGGACGCATCGGCAAAGTAGCAAGTGTAGCAGGAAGCCTGCTTGGCATCAAGCCTATCATCACCTTAAAAGAAGGCGAGATCTTCCCCTCCGGTATCGGCAGAAGCCGCCGCAAGACCGTGGACAAGACTATCGACCTGCTGCTGGCATATCTGGCAGAGGAGAAGGCAGATATTGCAGATTACAGTATTTGCATAGGATATGGCTACGATAAGGAAGAAGCCGTGGAGTTTAGGGATAGACTGGTAAGCAGACTGAAGGAGAAGGGATACGACATCGACACCATTCCCATTTTCCAGATCGGTGCTACCATCGGCGTACACACCGGACCTTATCCGCTGGGAATCGGTGTCGTGAAGAAATCCATTAGAGAGTAACATTCCATTTATTCTTTGCAGGCATCTAACAGCTCCTGCACATTTTCAAAAGCATAATCCGGCAGGTATTGGGTATTCGGCTCCCCCTCGGGAGTCAGAATATCCTTTTTTTGTGCCTCGCCGGTGAAAAGGACACAGGTGTCTACGCCGCCGTTGATGCCGCAGGCAATATCAGTGTACAGGCGGTCACCCACCACCAGAGTCTCTTCGGGGGTGAAACCGGATACCTTTAGGCATAAGTTTACGACTTCTTTGCTGGGTTTGCCTAAGTAAATGGGCTGCTTATCGGTGGTAGCGGTGATCATATCACAGATCGCACCGCAATCGGGAATAAATCCGAAGTCGATGGGGCAGCGCAGATCCGGATTGGTACCGTAGAAGGGAACGTCCTGGGTGAATAAAACCTTGCAGACTTCCGTAAGCTTGCCGTAATTTAATTCACTGTCGTAGGCAACCACCACACAGTCGATATTCTCTTCGCAGACCTCGGTGACATGAAGTCCATTTTTTCTCAGTTCGGCGACGAAGGAAGCAGTTCCCAGTACGAAGATCTTTTTTTCTGCATAATTTTCCTTCAGAAAACGCAGCGTCATATAGCCGGAGGTGATGAACTGATCCTCTGTGCTATCCAGGTGAAACGCATCGTGGAATTTCTTCACATAGTCCAGTCCGCTTTTCGTGGAATTGTTGGTAATGTAATAAGCCCTGCCACCGATGGCATTGATATAGCGGATCAGCTCCGCACTGCCTTCGTACAGGGTATCGCCCACGGCAATCGTTCCGTCAATGTCGAACAGGAAAAGCTTTTTATTTTTCAGACGAGCCAGTTTAGCGGCATCGCTGTATCTATGCTTCGGGTCAAAAGTGTTCATAATGGTCCTCATTTCTGAGCTTAAAATGCTCAGGTTCATGTTAGCAATGAATGTAGTCACTGTCAAGGAAAAGACAGCGCGCGGAGGAAAAATGTGCGGAGGGAAAATGTGCGGAGGGAAAATGTGCGGAGGGAAAATGTGCGGAGGAAAAATGTGCGGAGAGAAAATGTGTGAAGGGAAAATGCGCGAAGGAAAAATGTGCGAAGGGAAACGTAAGTGGAATTGCGTAAGCATTTATGGTATGATAGCCATAGGCATGAGCTGTGCTGCCCGTGTCCCTTATGTAATCAGGCAACTTGCAGACAAGATTGCGTAAGAATATGGGAAACAGGGTGAAGCAGCTTAACGACTACAAATAAAAAGGACAACATTACTGTTATGGATGAAAAGAAGGATAAAGGTTTACAGGGAAATGAAAAAATAGAAGAGGCAATTCTGGCATTACAGCAGGAGCCCACGGAAGAGCTTCTGGCACACGCCCTGACGGTGGTGCGCAGACGGATGCGGGAGCAGGGGCAGTTCATCGTGGCGGTGGAACCGCCTTCCGCAGATGTGAAAGAAGCGGTGATGCAGGCTGCCGGAACCGCTATGCGCTTACAGGCGGTGCAGACCTCAGATGGGAAAAAATGGTGGTCGGCGTTTACCGGCTTTGAAGAAGAATTGAAGGGAAGCGGCAGTGTGATGTCTACGTTTCTCACGGATATGGAGCAGCTGTTCCGTATGACGCTGAACGTAGACGGCATTGAAGGCGTAATCCTGAATCCCTGGAACCGGACATTGATGTTGGACAAGCAGCTTCTCCGTATCATTCTCGGAGAATAACAAAAAAGGAGAATCAGAGCATGACAGAAAGCTATGAACTGCAGGTGCTGTTCACGGAGGAAGAGCGGAACACTTACGCCGACTGGGGTATCAAAAAAGAGAAAGTACTGATACCATTTGCCATAGCGACAATCCTGATCTATGTGATGACGGCAGCATTTGTCGTAATGAAAGTCTGGGGCGTACGGGACAGTGATCATGTGTTGTTCCAGATGCTGGTACTGGGCGACTGGATCCCGGAACTGACGGGAGTGCTGGCGGTCCTCATGACGATCCTGCTGCTGGGGCCGTTAAATTTTATACTGGACAAAATATGGAAAAAACCGGCAGAACCTATGACCCTGATCATAGAACCCGAAGGAACGAACGTGAAGATTCGTAAGGCTCAGACCGGCAGAGAAGAGAATCTGAAGAATCGGAAGATGGCGACGGAGACGGAGAGCTATCCGCTGACACAGTTGTTCGCTTTCTTAAATCCGGAGGACAACACCATCTGTTATCAGAAAAAATGGTACACAATTGGTGAAAATACCATAGAAAACATATATCCTGCAAATTACAGACATCCCTGGATGGATCACCCGGAAAATAAAGCAAGCGCAATCACAGATGTGCAGAGGCTTACGGAGATTCTGAAAGGGTACGAAGCGTCCCTGGAGGCTGTCCGCAAGGAGCGGGAATGGCTGGAAAAGCATGGCGGACAGGTATAGCAGATAGAGTAGATAAAATAAGAAAGAGGAATAAGCATGAAATTTATATCGTGGAATGTAAACGGACTGAGAGCCTGCATGCAGAAAGGCTTCTTAGATTTTTTTAAACAAATAGACGCAGATATTTTCTGCTTACAGGAGACTAAATTACAGGAGGGACAGATTGACTTAGATCTGCCCGGATATCACCAGTACTGGAACTATGCGGAGAAAAAGGGCTATTCCGGTACCGCCATTTTTACCAAGGAGGAACCCTTGCAGGTGACTTACGGCATCGGCGTGGAAGAGCATGACCATGAGGGGCGCGTGATCACCGCAGAATATCCGGAATTTTATTTCGTGACAGTCTATGTACCCAATGCCCAGCAGGAATTAAAGCGCCTGGATTACCGGATGCAGTGGGAAGCGGATTTCCTGGCGTATCTGAAGAAGCTGGAAGAGAAAAAGCCGGTGATCTATGCCGGAGACCTGAATGTTGCGCATCAGGAGATCGACCTGAAGAATCCGAAGACGAACCGCGGCAATGCGGGATTCAGCGACGAGGAGCGCGCCTGTTTCTCCAAAGTACTGGAAAACGGATTTATCGATACCTTCCGCTATTTTTATCCGGACCAGACCGGAATCTACTCCTGGTGGTCATACAGATTCCAGGCGAGGGCGAAAAATGCCGGATGGAGAATTGACTATTTCGTGGTATCGCAGTGCCTGCAGGACAGACTGGCGGATGCGAAGATCCACACGGAAGTACTGGGATCGGACCATTGCCCGATCGAGCTTGATTTACAATAGGCAGAAGACTGCAAAAGGAGACCTATGAGCTTACGTTTCTATTTCGGACCATCCGGGTCCGGCAAGAGTCACAGAATCTATGAAGAGATCATGCAGCGGGCGGTGCAGGAGCCGGGGAGGAATTTCCTGATCATCGTGCCGGATCAGTTCACCATGCAGACCCAGAAGGATCTGGTCATGCGCAGTGACAGAGGTGGCATCCTGAATATCGATGTCTTAAGTTTCGGACGACTCAGCCATCGTATCCTGGAGGAAGTAGGAACGAAGGAAATGCCCGTATTGGATGACACCGGTAAAAGTCTGGTGCTGCAGAAGATCGCAGCAGATCTGAAGGAGCAGCTGCCTGCCATGGGAAGCCTGTTGCATAAGCAGGGCTATATCCATGAGGTAAAAAGTGCTATCTCTGAGTTTATGCAGTACGGCATCAGCACACAGGACATGGATAAGCTGATCGCCAGCGCCGAAAAAAGGGGCGCACTGGCAATGAAGCTCAGAGACTTAAAGACGCTGTACCGGGGATTTCAGGATTATATCAGGGATCATTTTATCACCACGGAGGAGACACTGGATGTGCTGCGCAGATCCCTGGCAAAGTCCAAGATCCTTCCGGACAGTGTGGTAGTATTCGACGGATTCACGGGATTTACTCCCATACAGAACCGACTGATCCAGGAACTGATGCGGGTGTGCGCGGAGACCATAGTCACCGTGACTATCGGCGCGGAAGAAGACCCGTACCAGCCGGACGGCGAGCAGAAGCTGTTCCACTTAAGTAAAAAGACGGTGGCGGATCTGGTGAAGCTGGCGGCGGAAGCAGAGGTGGAGCGGGGGGAAGATGTCTTTGTCAAAGGCGGCATCAACCGATTCACCCAGGCTCCGGCGTTATGCTATCTGGAGCAGAATCTGTTCCGGTACCAGTATGAGCCCTACACGGAAAAGCAGCAGGAGCTTTGCATGTTTGAGGCACTTTCTCCCAGAGAGGAAGTCCATCAGACAGCATTGTATATCCGGAAGCTGATCCGGGAAGAAGGACTTACTTACCGGGATATTGCCGTGGTCATCGGTGACCTGGAGGGGTACGCATCCTATGTGGAGACAGAATTCGGGCAGCTGGAGATTCCCTGCTTTATAGACCGGACCAGAGGGATCGTCTTAAATCCCATGATCGAATATATCAAGAGCGCGCTGCAGTTGTATATTAAGGATTTTTCCTATGACACAGTGTTTCATTTTCTGCGAAGCGGCATGGTGGACATTTCCAGAGAGGAGATCGATGAACTGGAAAACTATGTGATCCGCACCGGAGCGAGAGGGTATCGTACTTACAGCAGGCTGTTTACCCGCAGGACGGAAGAAATGCAACAGGGTAGTGGGCAGGACGACACAGAGCGGGCGGAAGAGACCCTGGAGCGTCTGAACCGTATCAGGCAGCAGTTTGCGGATACCGTGGAGATTCTGCATATGGCTCCCCGGGCAAAAGCCGGCGAGTATGTGGATCATCTGTATGATTTTTTAGAGCAGAATCAGGTACAGCAAAAGCTTTTGAATTATCAGCAGCAGTTCGAGCAGGAGGGCGACCTGGCAAAAGCCCGGGAATATGCACAGATCTACCGCCTGGTCATGGATCTGCTGGATCAGATCTATGGGCTGTTGGGGGAGGAAGAAATATCGTTACAGGAATTTGCGGATATCCTGGATGCCGGATTCGGCGAGATCACAGTAGGTACGATTCCGCAGAATGTGGATCGTATTGTGGTGGGTGATATGGAGCGGACCCGTTTAAAGCAGGTTAAAGTACTGTTTTTCCTGGGGGTAAATGACGGAAATATTCCGAAGAATGCCTCCAAGGGCGGCATTATCTCCGATATGGACAGAGAATTTTTAATAGAGTCCGGAACAGAAATGGCACCGAGTCCCAGGCAGCAGATGTACATTCAGAGATTGTATCTGTATCTGAATATGACGAAACCCTCAGAACGGCTGTATCTGTCTTATGCCAAGGTAAACAGTGATGGAAAGGGAATCCGTCCGTCCTACCTGATCGATACGGTACGGAAGCTTTTTCCGCAACTTGCGGTGGAATATCCCCAGAACCGCAGCCGTATCGAGCAGATCGAGGGCAGACAGGAAGGCGCCAGGTATCTGGCGGAGGAACTGCGGGAATATGCGGACGGAACGCTGCAGGAAGAGGAACGGCAGGATTTTTATCTCATGTACCGTGCCTACGAAGCGGATGCAGAGGGCAGAGACCGTCTGACTGCGGCAGCATTTAGAAGATATAAGGAGAGCGGTCTGTCAAGAATCGTGGCGAGAGCACTGTACGGCAGGCAGCTGGAGAACAGTGTGAGCCGCTTGGAGACTTACGCCGCCTGTGCCTGCAGGCATTTTCTGCAATACGGTCTGTCCCTGCGGGAGCGGGAAGAATTCGGCTTTGAAGTGTCGGATATGGGTAATATTTACCATGCGGTATTAGAAAATTTTGCAGGAAAACTTGCAGAATCCAACCTGACATGGTGGAATTTTTCCGAAGATTTTGCATTAAAAACGGTCAAAGAATCGGTGGAAGCATACGCAGCAACTTACGGAGAGACAGTATTATACAGTTCTGCAAGGAATGAATATGCCATTACACGTATGAGCAGGATCCTGACCCGGACGGTGCTGACCTTGCAGCAGCATCTGAAGCAGGGAAGCTTTCAGCCGGATGACTATGAGCTGTCCTTCCGGTTCGCGGAGGATCTGGACAGTATTCATGTGGACCTGTCCGAAGAAGAGAAGATGCACCTGCAGGGACGTATTGACCGTATTGATGTATCGGAGGACGCGGAGCATGTCTATGTTAAGGTCATCGATTACAAGTCCGGCAATAAGAAATTCGACCTGGCGGCATTGTATTACGGACTGCAGTTACAGCTGGTGGTCTATATGAATGCGGCAATGGAGCTGGAGGGCAGAAAGCATCCGGACAAGGAGATCGTGCCGGCAGCGCTTTTATACTATCACATCGATGATCCTACCATAGAGACACCGGTGGAACTGTCGGACGAGCAGATCAATGAGCAGATCCTTGCGAAGCTTCGGATGAACGGTGTGGTGAACAGTGATCCCGAGGTCGTGGAACGGCTGGACCATTACTTGCAGGATAAATCTGCAGTCATTCCGGTGGAGAAGAAAAAGGACGGAAGCTTCAGTGCCAGGTCCGGAATCTTAAGCCGGGAGGAGATGCAGTTGGTATCTGCTTACGTGGATGCGAAGATCCGGGATATCGGCAGGGAGATCCTGGATGGTAAAATAGTGGCAAACCCTTACGAGAAAGGGAATGAGGAAGCCTGCACGTACTGTGCCTATAAAAAAGTCTGTGGCTTCGACGGCAGTATCCCGGGGTATGAGAAGAGACAGCTGGAGGATCTGGATAAGCAGACGCTGATGCAGCGGATGCAGGAGACGGTGGAAGCGTAGGGCAAAAGGTGCCCGGTGGGAGTGCATGTCCGTCAGAAAGCATGAAGAAAAGTGCCTGCCGCACGTAGAAACAGGGTGACAGGATAGAGACAGGATGGCAGGATAGAGATAGGATAAAGATAGGATAAGAGAATCAGGAACAGAGGTAGTATATGGGAATGAAATTCACCCCGGAACAGCAAAGGGTAATCGAACTGCATAACAGTAATATTCTGGTATCGGCGGCCGCGGGAAGTGGTAAAACGGCAGTGTTGGTGGAACGTATCATCCGTATGATCTGTGACGGAGAACATCCGGCGGATATCGACAGACTGCTGATCGTGACATTTACCAATGCCGCCGCAGCGGAAATGCGGGAACGTATCGCAGCCGGAATCGCCGCAAGACTGGAGGCGGATCCCGGCAACGAGCATATCCAGAAGCAGTCTGCACTGTTGCATAATGCGCAGATCACCACTATCGACAGCTTCAGTCTGTTCCTGATCCGGAACCATTTTAATGAGATCGGACTGGATCCGGATTTCCGCGTGGCGGACGAGGGAGAGATCAAGCTGCTTCAGCAGGAAGTACTGGCGCAGCTTTTAGAGGATGCCTATGCAGGGAATTTTGTTCCGGAAGAGGTCCTGACATCCCGGGAAGGTCATGATAATGAAGAAACAGTTCCGGAAATGGGAGCACTGGAACAGTTCCACGCTTGTGTGGAGTATTTCTGCCCGGGAGGCAGGGAGAGCGTGCTGGAGCAGCATATCTTGAATCTGTCCCGCTATGCGGGAAGCTTTCCCTGGCCTGCGGAATGGCTGGAGGAACGCAAGAACGATTATGCGGCTGGTGATCTGGATGCACTGGTTCGCAGCGATTACGGACAATATCTGACGGAACGGGTGAACCGCACCGTGGAGGGATGCCTGGAAAAACTGCGGGAAGTGAAGCGGCTGTGTGAACTGCCGGATGGTCCGTATATGTACGGGGAACTGACTGATGCAGAGATCGAACAGCTGGAGAGACTTATAGACTGCAAGAACCTGGAGGAACAGGCTGCTAAGATTCCCGCCGTGACTTTCGCGCGGCTCCCTTCTAAAAAGGATGACAGTGTGGATCCCGCCAAACGGGAACTGGCAAAGGCAATCCGAAACAGTGTGAAGGATACCTTAAGTGACCTTTCAGAGAGCTATTTTAAGACCCCGTTAGAACTGGCAGTGGAGCAGGGAAAAGCCTGCAGAGAGCCGCTTCGGATGCTGCTTGACCTGGTATTGGAATTCGACAGAAGGCTCCTTGCTGCCAAGCAGGAGAGACATCTGATCGACTTTTCCGATATGGAGCATTATGCGCTGCAGATCCTGTTAAAGCGGGAAAAAGTGGAAGAAACCGGCGGCACAGGAACGGATCACGCCGAAACGAAATATCGTATTGTGCCAAGTGACGTTGCAATGGAGTACCGCCAGTATTTTCAGGAGATCCTTATTGATGAGTACCAGGACAGTAACCTGGTGCAGGAGTATCTGTTAAGCGCTATCTCCGGGGAAGCTGAGGGACATTACAACCGCTTCATGGTAGGCGATGTGAAGCAGAGCATCTACAAATTCCGTCTGGCGAGACCGGAACTGTTTCTGGAAAAATACGACACTTATCAGGAGACCGGGGATCTGTGCCGGATCGACCTGGCAAAGAACTTCCGAAGCCGTATCCAGGTGGTGGATGCGGTCAATGGTGTATTTTCCCGGATCATGAGCAGGGAGATCGGCGGGATCGCCTATGATGACAAGGCGGCACTGTATCCAGGGGCAACCTATCCTGCTGCGGAGGATCCTGCGTACGGCAGTGAAGCTTTGCTGATCCGCAAGCCGGAAAAGGGAGAGCGCGAAGAGAGCGGCATCGGAGAGCAGCATGCCGAGGGTGCGGGAGTCCTTGTGGATTACGACAATGTACGCCAGCTGGAAGCACTCGCCATTGCTGCCCGTATAAAGCAGTTGAAGGGCAGTCTGAAGGTCATGGAGAAGTCCACGGGAGAACTTCGCCCGGTGCGATATTCGGATATGGTCATCCTACTCCGTACTACCAGCGGCTGGGATGAAGAATTCAAAAAGATACTGGAACAGCAGGGAATCCCTGTCTACATCACATCTAAGACCGGATATTTCGGGGCACTGGAGGTGCAGGAGCTGTTGCAGTTTTTACGGGTGCTGGACAATCCAAGGCAGGATATCCCGCTGTTTGGCGTGATGCAATCCGTCTTCGGTGGATTCACCCAGGAAGAGATCGCGCAGATCCGCAGTGGCGGGGAAGGGCATTCCAGAAAACGGATGACATTATATGAAGCACTGAAGGAAGTGGCGAAGAGCGGTCGGACGGTGGAAGAGGGAGAAGAGACATCAGCGGGCGAAAGCGCTGGGGAAGAAACAGAGCTTTCACAAAAGGCAGATACCTTCTTACAACGGATTGGCCATTACCGTGACCGGACTCCTTTCACCTCGATCCGTGACCTGTTGCAGCGGATACTTGACGATTATGATTATCTGAATTATGTGACGGCACTTCCCGCCGGCAGCAAGCGCCGCGCGAATGTGGAGATGCTGCTTACGAAGGCATCCGCTTTCGAGAAGACCAGTTATTTCGGACTGTTTCATTTTATCCGTTATATGGAGCAGCTGGAAAAATATGACGTGGATTACGGCGAGGCGGACACTCTGGATGAAAATGCAGATGTGGTCAGGATCATGAGTATCCACAAAAGTAAAGGACTGGAATTCCCGGTGGTGTTTGTCTCCGGACTGTCGAAACGTTTCAACATGCAGGATGCGAACCAATCCCTGATCGTGGACATGGATCTGGGGGTTGCGGTGGATTATGTGGATTCCGTACGACGTATTAAAAATAAGACCCTCCGCCGGGCGGTTCTGTCCGCAAAAATGAAGGAAGATAATCTGGCGGAGGAATTACGTGTGCTCTATGTGGCACTGACCCGTGCCAGAGAGAAGCTGATCTTAACAGCGGTATTGGACAAGGCTGACGAAAAGTGGGAGTTGGCGCAGATGACCGGACAGGAGAGGCTGACTTATCTGGATTTCTGTGAGGCGGGAAGCTATATGGATTTCCTGCTGCCGATCCTGCCGAAGACGGGAATTGCGGTGAAGACACTGAGAACGGAGGACCTGGCGGCAGAGGAGATCAGAGAGCAACTGCGCATGGGTGACCGCAGGGAGGAACTGCAGCGGGTAGCGGATGGGGAGGTACTTTTACCCGGAGATCCGGAAGAAAATGAGCGGAAGCTTATGCGTCTGCGGGAGCGTTTTGCTTATCAATATCCTCATCCCGGGTTACAGAAGTTGTATACCAAGACCACAGTGTCAGAGTTAAAAATCGCAGCCATGGCGGAGAAGGACGAAGCAGCTTTCCACACCTTTGAGGAAAAAGAAGTCGTTCCCTATATTCCGGCATTCCGCAGAGAGCAGGAAAAGGTCAGCGGAGCTGTCCGGGGAAGTGCTTTCCACCGTGTCATGGAGCTGTTGGATTTTACGTATGTATTTGTCGAATCGGGACTGTTTGAAAAATGCCCCGGAGATTATGAGACATACCGTAAGAGACTGGACGCGGAGAGACTTAAGAAGCGGTTGGAAGAATTCATACAGCGGGAAACGGTATCTTTACGCCTGACGGAGGAATATGCCAAAGCAGTCAGTCTGCCGAAGATCCTCAATTTTCTGGAACAGGAGCTGGCATACCGCATGTGGCGTGCGCAGGAGCAGGGGCTTCTATACAGAGAGCAGCCCTTTGTGCTGGGCATTGATGCGAAACGCCTGGATCCGGATCTGCCCGAGGAAGAAAAGGTGCTCATTCAGGGTATCATCGATGTCTTTTTCATAGAAGACGGTGAGATTGTTCTGCTGGACTACAAGACCGATGTGATCGACTCCCTGGAAGCCCTTTGGAACCGCTACAACGTTCAGATCCAGTACTATGAGGAAGCGCTGACGAAGCTGATGCAGATGCCCGTGAAGGAGCGGATCCTGTATTCCTTCTACTTAGAAAAGTATAAGTAAAAACTCAAAGTCAACGAAATGGAGAGCAAAATTCGATATAAGTAAATGAAATGTTGATTCTTTCCGCGGAACTTGTTATACTTACAATGGAAACGGAGGTTGAGACTATGTATGCTATGGAATTTGCACAGGTCGGAGAGAATATACAGCATCTTTTGGATGAGAGAGGTATGACACAACAAAATCTTGCGGAGGCATTGGGAATTTCCAAACAAGTCGTGAACAAGATTATAAAGGGGAATAAAGCTATTAATGTAAAGGAAATTGCAGAGATAGCACAGATACTGGGAGTTTCGGCGGATGATTTATTGATGGTAAGAGATACGAACACTGCACCTGACAGCTTAAGCTTTATGGGAACGGTACAGGATGAGGATACATTACAAAAGATCAACCGGATCAGAGAAGCAATCGATGAAATCCATATGTTGGAAGGGGTATTACATGACAAATGAATTGAATGAACTGGAAGTAAGAGAGATCAAGAATCTTGCAAAGGAAAAGTTGGGACTTTGCAGTAAAACGAATGATATTATCGGAACACAGATTTTTTCCATACTAAGTATGTATGCACGGGTAATCTATTATCCCCTGGGACAGGAGGCTCCATGGGGATTTACCCGAATCAGCGGTTCCAGAGACGATGCAGCTCTGGAAAAGCCTTTTGTAGCTATTAATTCGTCTATTTCTATGGATCGTCAAGTCTTTGCGGCAGCACATGAGTTATACCACATCTGGTTTGAACAAAATCCTGATATTTTACCGGCAGATTTATTAAATGAACAGAACAAAGAAGTGAATGAAAAAAAGGCAAATCGGTTTGCAGCAGAATTTTTGGTGAGTGAGCAGTTGCTTTGCCAGGAAATTGAACTTTATCAGATACAGGAAATTACAATTAAAAACATTTTGCAATTGGCCGCTTTATTTACTGTTCCTTACCGAACCATGGTAAAAAGACTGTATGAGATCAGACGGATTACAGAGGCACAGCAGATAATCTTTCTAAACGAGACAGAAGAAAGCATTGAGATATATTCCAGAAAATATTCTATTCTGAAACAGGCGGCAGATGAACGGGTAACATTGGATAATCTCACGGAACTTGCGGTGGAAGCTTATGAAAAGGGATATATCACTTATGAAAAGTTGGAATATTTATTGGAATTCAGTAATCTGATTCCGGCGGATCTGGGAATAAAAAAGAAGGATTCCTATGCTTTTCCCTCCGATGACGAACTTGCAGACATCATGGAGGAGTAGCGCATGATAGATAGATCGTAGATGCGGATTTGTGTATTAAATTAGGAGGAAGTGCAAAATATCGCTATCTTTATGATATTTTACCGATGGTTGCGGCACATATCTATATGCATACGCATGCACATGGGGAGGTTATGATGCCCTCCAGTGCCATACAGCAGTTAAATGAACTTATTGCAGAAGGAAAAGTAGTCCTTGTAAATGAAAGTAATCTGAAAATGGCAGATAAGGCAGTGTATGCTGCAACTTATGAAAATCTTGCTAAAGTGATGATAGATCCACGCAGACCTAATAAAAATAAGGGAGAAGTATGTTCTCTGGCGTATGCAAAAGCAACCGGAATTCCGGTGTTTGCGACAGATGAAATGAATCTCCAGCCGATCATTGATACACAGTTGAACACGGGAATAGATGATATTACCTGTATACGAATCGTGGACATTATTGAAAAGGCACATCAGGGTGAAATCTCAGTACCGAGAAAAGTTTGTAAGGCACTTTGGATCATTTGCGGAAAACTGAAGGAAACATTCGACCGGGAAATCTGGCCGTTAGAATAAAACAATAATAAAAAAGATCTGAAACTAAAAAAGGAGATATCACTCAATGGATATCTCCTTTTACTTACGAATGAAATTATGCGGTGATCACAGTGCCTGCCTTGCCCTTAATGGCATCCTTGACATGATCCATGGAGGTGATCAGGACTTTGCCGGTGGGAACCTTCTCGAGGTAAGCGATGGCTGCTTCGATTTTGGGAAGCATGGTGCCTTCCTCGAACTGTCCTGCTGCGATCAGATCCTTTGCTTCTGCTACGGTGAGAGTCTCCAGTGCTGCCTGATCCTCCTTACCGAAATTCTTATAAACATAGGGAACTGTGGTCAGGATGATCAGCTCGTCACAGCTTAGGTCGGAAGCAAGCTTACCGGCGATGGCATCCTTCTCGATGACTGCGGAAGCACCCTTCAGCGCATGCTTCTGCTCAATCACGGGGATTCCGCCGCCGCCACAGGCGATGACTACCTGATCTGCGGCTGCCAGTGCACGGATGGCTTCGATCTCTACGATGTCGATAGGCTTGGGGGCAGCAACGACACGGCGGAAGCCCTTGCCGGGATCTTCCTTGACATAGTTGCCTTTCTTTACTTCAATCTCAGCATCTTCCTTGGACATGTAACGACCGATGACCTTGGTGGGCTCATAGAAAGCCTCATCATAAGGATCTACCGTGACCTGGGTGAGGATGGTGCTGACCGGCTTGGAGATACCGCGGTCCAGAAGCTCTGCACGAAGAGAGTTCTGGATATCATAGCCTACATAACCCTGGCTCATAGCGGAGCAGACACACATAGGTGCGGGGGTATAGTCGATGTAAACACGGCGTAACTCGGTCATGGCCTTATGGATCATGCTGACCTGCGGACCGTTACTGTGGGTGATCGTCAGCTGATAATCTGCCTCCACCAGGTCTGCCAGAGCCTTGGCGGTTACTTTTACCGCATCCCACTGCTCGGTAGTGGTATAGCCCAGGGCGTCATGTCCCAGAGATACGACAACTCTTTTTTTGCTCATAAGATTACCTCTCTATATGTATTTTCCTAAGAATTTCTTCGTCAAAAGATGTTACCAGTATAACATATTTTCTCCAGGGTGTATAGCCATTTCTATACAATGAAACCTTCCAGAATAGTAGTCAGCTCCTCTGAGCGGGCTGCCAGTGCGGAGGTGGCTTTGTCCAGATTCTGAATAGCCTGCAGCTGTTTTTCGGCAGCAGTCTGTACATTGGAGGATCCGGCAGCAGTTTCTGCGGATACTGCGGAGATACCGGAGATGGCGGACAGGGTAGTGGTGCGCTGGTGTTCCATTTCCGACACGCCTGCATTGATCTGCTGCAGGAATTTCAGAAGCTCTGTTACCTTGGAATCTATCTCACGGAAGGAGTCTGTGGTACTGCCAACGGACTGGTTCTGATCCGCTACAATGCCCTTGGCCTGTCTGGCAACCTGTGTAGCTTCGTCTGTGGTAATCTCAATCTCTTCGATGATCCGGGAGATCTCACCGGAGGAGTGCAGGGACTGATCCGCCAGCTTCTGGATCTCCTGAGCGACCACTGCGAAGCCTCTTCCGGATTCGCCGGCTCTGGCAGCTTCAATGGAAGCGTTAAGGGACAGGAGGTTGGTCTGCTCTGCAATCTCATTAATGGCTTCAGTGATGGAGCCGATGGCTTTGGATTTCTCGTTCAGCCTGCCGATGGTATCTACGATGTTGGAGGTGATCTGCATGGTGGAAGAGGTATTCTCCTTCAGATGTTCCACGGATTCGATACCGGTATGGATCGCAGCGGTGGTGCCGGTGGCAAGCGCACTGATCTGGTCAGAATGTGAGGATACGCTGCCGATGGTGTCGGACAGAGAGTCCATCTGCTGCAGGCAGTCCTCAGAGCTTTCATCCAGTTTTTCAATACCCTGGCGCATTTCACCTACCTGATTCTGGATATCCTGGGAGGTAGCCAGGAAATGTGAGGAAGCCGCAGACATATCGGTGGCAGCTCGGGATAATTCTTCATTGACATTCTTCAGCCCGGATACAAGCTTCTTCATGTGTGCGATCATATCACAGATGCCATCAGCTAATAGCTGGAATTCGTCATTGCGCTTGGAGTGGACTTCAATCGTCAGATCTCCGTCAGAGACTTTTTTCAGCCGGCGGATAAAATAGTAGATGGAGCCGCCATACTGCCCGGCTAACAGAGACCCCAGCAGGATCGCCACGGCACTTGCTGCAACGACAAGGATCAGAGATACATTTTTAATCTCCGCTGTCTGACCGATGATATTTGCCTGAGGGATCAGGGCACAGATCATGGCATTACGGGTACTGATCTTGGAATAGAGAAAGAGATATTCTGCGCCTGCCTCTTCTACATAGGAGGAGCCGTTGTCTTCCTCAGAGGCAAATGCCTCATCTACATAGGATTTGCCGACAAAGGTATTTTCTGTTGCTGTATCGGAGCCGGAGGAGAGGTATTCGGTGCCGTCGCAGGTGACAAAGCCTACGAGACTGCCCTCACCGCCATCCAGGGAGGATAAGGAGGTATCCAGGACACTCGGTTTGAAATCAATGATCAGGATCGCCGGAGCGCTGGAAAAATATCTGGCGAGGCGTACACTGTATTTGGAGGAATCCGTGCCAAGCTTTGCGTCGGCCTCGGACTGGTTGCCGAAAAGGTAATATTTTGCCTTATCCGCGGATAAAATCTGACCCTGGGAGCTTTCAAGGTACGCACTTAAGAGACCGGTCTCCTTCGTTTTCGTGGTAGAGATCGTTTTCTCTTTGTCGGAAAGCACGTAAATATTGGAGAGCAGGGCATCTGTGGTCACGGCCTTGATAAAGGTATCTTCATAGGTGTTTGGAGTATTGTACAAGGTAGTGGCATCGTTATCATACAGACCGTTCAGATATTTCTTCAGGGTATCCTCATTCATATATCCCTTGTAGTTGGACTGGACCGTGTCAAAAGAAAGCGTCAGGTACTGATTCATCATGCTGACGGTCTGGTCCACGGAGTCGCGGTAGGTTGCAATGATCTGTGTGGTAGCCTTCTGATAGGATACGAGACCTAAGACAATGATAAAGACCACGGGGATCAGAAAAGCGAAGATCAGCTTAAAGCGTATCCGATTCCAGAGAGGGATAGGGTTTTTCTTGGTATTTTTTGTCAAAATAGACACCTCCGATGCAGATTTAGTATTGATGGATACATTTTACCAAAGTTTTACCCAAATATCTACATTAATGTGAAAACGATTTCTTAAAATGAGCCTCTTTCATAGGCGGGAGCGCTTTTGCTTTACATAATATGTTACAAGGTAATATAATGATACCAGGGTCAAAAGGTCTAAGCCCACATGAGCTTGCTCATAAGTGGGTGAAAGACCTTGGGTAGGATTGTGGGAGTGCGTAGCACGAAGCAATCCGTAGGTATTAAAGTTTGGGATATAATGATACCAGATGAAGGAAGCAATGGCGGGAAGGAAACAGGAATCGATATGCAGAAAAAAGAACGTATGGCAAATCTGGAAGTACTGCGCTGTGTGGCAATGATGATGGTCGTGGTGCTGCACTACCTGGGCAAGGGAGGACTGCTGCCGGATCTGACAGCGCCTTTATCAGCGCAGGATATGGCAGCCTGGCTGTTAGAAGCAATCTGCATTGTAGCCGTGAATGTGTATATGATGATCAGCGGATACTTTTTATGCGAAAGTTCTTTTAAACTGAGCAGGCTGCTTACGCTGTGGCTGCAGCTGTGGCTGTATTCTGTGGGTATCGGTGTGCTGGCTGCGGTGACTGGGATTGTTCCTGCGGCGGAAGTGAGTACGCATTATTATCTGACATTACTGTTCCCGGTGACCATGGGGCATTACTGGTTCCTGACGGCGTATGTATTTTTATATATTCTGTTACCCTTCGTGGGAATCGGGCTCAGACGGATGACGAAGCAGCAGTTTCAGGTGGCCCTGGTGCTGCTATTTGCTGCATTTTGTCTGGTTAAATCCATTCTGCCCTTCCGGTTGGAGGAGGATAGCAAGGGCTATGACTGCATCTGGTATCTGTGTGTGTTTTGTGCAGCCGCATATCTTCGCAGATTCGGAATTCCTTTTTTACAGAAAAAATCCCGGGCGTTGTTGCTGTATCTGATCGGCGTCCTCGGAACTTTTGGAGAGGCAATGCTGCTGCATTTATTTTATCTGCGGACAGGCAGCCTGGAACTGATTTTGAAGCTTCCGTATGAATATAACCATATTTTCCCGTTCTTAGCTTCTGTCGGGCTGTTTTGCCTGTTTCTGGACAGTGACATCCGGGGGAAGATCGGCAGCGTGGCGGTGAAGATCGCACCTTACACATTAGGAGTGTATCTGCTGCATGAGAACCTTGGGGTGCGTTATGCCTGGCAACCCTGGCTTGGTTCGGACCGCATAGACGGTGTCGTATCGTTGCTCTTATGGACTGTTATCGCAGTGATCGTGGTATTTGTCCTGGGAATTTTGGTGGATGTTATCCGCAAAAATATCTGTGAAGGATTGCATAAGATATTCCTGCACATTCGTCCCTATCGTGTTCTTACGGAAAAAATACAGACCGTAGATACTATGTTCAAAAGAGAGGTAACACCGTGACAGATAACGTTAAAAATAAAATAGCGGGAACCGGCGGTCAGAGCCATAGACGCCTCTGGGAGTTCTTATTCGTGGCTGTTCTGGTACTGTATCCCCTGCGGCATATAACCTGGGGGCTGGATCTGTGGGATACCGGCTACGGTTATGCGAATTTTGAATATATGGGAACCCGGCATATGGATCCTATGTGGCTTTTTTCCACTTATCTGACCACTGCCATCGGACATTTCCTTAGTCTGCTGCCCGGAGCGAAAACGCTGGTCGGCATGAATTTTTATACGGGCTTAAGTATCAGCCTGCTGGCGGTTCTGGGCTATTATTTTTGTACAAAAGTGCTGAAGATACCTGCCGGGCTTGCCTTTTTGGGCGAATTTACAGCAGTAAGCTTTTGCTGGTGCCCTACGGGATCTTTTTATAATTATGTGACGTATGTATTCTTCCTGGTCTCCGTGATCTGTCTGTATCTTGGGCTGTCCCGGGGGAAAGGAGGTTTACTGTTTGCCGCAGGGGTGGCACTGGGCTGTAATGTGCTGGCAAGATTTTCCAATCTGCCGGAAGCCGCGATGATCGTGGGTGTGTGGGCATACGGGATCATCTGCTGGCTGGAAGAGCGCAAAGGCATTGCGCAGGATTGTGGTGGCGTTGCGGGAAATGCGGAAACGGAAGATAAGAAAGTACGAAAAAAGGCAGCAGACAGGAGGCTTCGTAAGAAACTGTTACAGGATACCGGCGTGTGCCTGGCGGGGTATCTTACGGCATTGCTGGTATTATTCGGTTACATTCAGATCCGCTATGGCATGGATGCGTATGTAAGAGGCATTCAGAGGCTGTTCTCCATGACGGAGGTGGCTACGGATTATACTGCCGCATCCATGATCCTGGGAATGTTCGACTGGTATTTCCAGAATCTGTACTGGGAGCTTAGGATGTGCGTATTCCTGGTCGTGGGAATGATAGCGGTGGGATTATTGGAATTCGCCGCAGCTTGTGTAAGAGACTCTTTTGCAGGGAAGGACACGATAAAAAAGGTGCTGCGGATCCTGGAATGGGCCGTAAGCGCGCTGCTTGCTGTGATCATGGTATTCTGGCTGTACCGGCAGGGGTTCTGCGCTACGGAATACACACATTACGGCGCAATTATCTGGCCGGGAGTGACCTTTTTAACACTGACGCTTTTGGTAACGCTGTGGCGGATATTCACACCTTCTGCACCGAAGGAGGAAAAGCTGGTCAGCGGTCTGATCTTCCTGATCGTGCTGATCACTTCTCTTGGAAGTAACAATAAGCTTTACCCCAGCATGAATAATCTGTTTCTGGCATTGCCTTATATGTATTGGCAGTTTTATCGGTTCTGCAAATATGCCGGCAGCTTCCGGTGGAAGCGGGTCACTATATCCGCTGCTCCCGCAAAATGTATCTTTGGTGGGTTCTTTCTGTTATTTTTCATTCAGGTGGGACTGTTTGGAAGAAGTTTTGTATTCGTGGAGGGTACCGGTGTGCAGGAGCTCAGTGCGCAGGTGACCAGTAACGAGACTTTGCAGAATGTATGGATGAGTGAGGAACGTGCCGGATGGATGCAGGAGATCTCCGAGTATGTGAATACCGGGGGACTTGCGGGAAAGGATGTGCTGCTCTACGGTCAGATCCCGGCATTGTCCTATTATCTGCAGATGCCTGCGGCATTCAATCCCTGGCCGGATCTGGATTCCTATCAGATCGCACAGATGGAAGAGGATATGCTTAAGATGCAGGAGCGGATGGATGCGGATGCGACTTACCGTCCGGTGGTATTGCTGGAGAAAAAATATGCCGTGTATCTGGAAGAAGGAGAAGCAGCACTTAAGGCCATGCAGCCTACGGAAAAAGAGTGGGAATATATCGTGGATAATCCCAAGCTTATGCTGATCGGAAAGTTCATGGAAGATCATGGGTATGAGAAGACTTTTGAAAATGAGAAATTTGTGATCTATGAATAGAAGATATATAGATGAAATATAGAAGAAATATAAAATAACTCCCCGGAAGACTTCATCTTCCGGGGAGTTTGCTTTGGAAATAAAACGATCTTATAACAACTGTAAGCCGTTCTTTTCTGCAGTCTCCATAACCTCATCGGACCACAGAGAACACTGTACTTCGCCGATATGAGCTTTTCTTAAGAAGAACATACAGATACGGGACTGACCGATACCACCGCCGATGGTAAGAGGAAGCTCACCGTTAATGACTGCCTTGTGATAAGGAAGCTCGGCACGCTCGGGGCAGCCAGCCTTCTGTAACTGGTCTAACAGAGCCTTTTTGTCTACACGGATACCCATACTGGACAGCTCCAGAGCGATATCCAGAACCGGATAATATACCACGATATCCGCATTCAGAGACCAGTCATCGTAGTCCGGGGCACGACCGTCATGAGGCTTACCATTCTCTAAGGTCTCACCGATCTGCATGATGCAGACAGCACCCTTAGCCTTGGCAATGTAGTATTCGCGTTCCTTCGGAGAATAATCAGGGAACATTTCCTCCAACTCACTGGTAGTCACGAAGAAGATGTCATGAGGAAGGATCTCTTCAATGTAGTCATAATGGATGGACATATACTTCTCGGTCTTGCGCAGAACCTTGTATACGGTGCGGACGGTCTCTTTCAGAGTCTCCAGATTCCGCTCATCCCTGGTGATGATCTTCTCCCAGTCCCACTGGTCTACATAGATGGAGTGGATGTTGTCGGTGGTCTCATCCTGGCGGATGGCACTCATGTCGGTGTAGAGACCCTCACCGGGCTTAAAACCATACTTCTGCAGGGCATAGCGCTTCCATTTTGCCAGAGACTGTACGATCTCTGCTTCACGGTCTCCCTGTGCAGCAATATGGAAATTTACAGGACGCTCCACACCGTTTAAGTTATCGTTCAGTCCGGATGTGGGATCCACAAATAAAGGAGCAGATACGCGCAGCAGGTGCAGGCGCTCTGCTAACAATCCCTGGAAAAAGTCCTTCACTGTCTTGATGGCAACCTGTGTTTCGTACAGGTTCAGCTGAGACTTATAATTTTTAGGTATGACAATATCTGACATACTGACCTCTCATTCTGCCGCCTGGCGGCTTGTGATACAAAATACTCCTATATTATTTAACTGCGAAATGCGTGATTTTGCAAGCTTTTTTTCGGAAAAAATAACCACTTGCAAAAATCGAACATATGTGCTAATTTAGATACATAACAGAACGGATGTTCTAGCTTTGGAAATTTTCGGTAAAAGGCGGTGATAACTTGGAATATCTTATACAAAATGGAGAATTATCCATCATGCAGAAGCTGGAGATCCTGACGGATGCCGCTCGTTTTGATGTAGCCTGCACGTCCAGCGGCGTGGAACGTAAGGGAGACGGGAAGCACATGGGTAACTGTGCGAAGGCAGGGATCTGTCACAGTTTTTCTTCCGACGGCAGATGCATTTCTTTACTTAAGATATTGATGACCAATGAATGTATCTTCGATTGCAAATATTGCCTGAACCGGAAGTCCAACGATGTCCCCAGAGCCACTTTCACACCGGAGGAGATCTGCACGCTGACCATGGAGTTCTACCGACGGAATTATATCGAGGGACTGTTCTTAAGCTCCGGCATTGTACAGGATCCTACGTTTACCATGGAACTGTTATACCGGACCATTTGGCTGCTTCGGAATCACTACCACTTTAACGGCTATGTCCATGTGAAGGCGATTCCCGGGGCAGATCCGGAGCTGGTGCAGCGGATGGGATATCTGGCAGACCGCATGAGCGTGAACTTAGAACTCCCTACTGCGGAGGGGCTTCGGACACTGGCACCGAATAAGCACCGGAAGAATATTCTGACCCCCATGCGGCAGATTCAGAATGGCATTCATGCGAATAAGGAGGAACTGATCCTGTACCGTAAGAGTCCCCACTTTGTCTCTGGTGGGCAGTCTACACAGATGATCATTGGTGCAACGCCGGAGACGGATTATCAGATTTTAAATGTGGCGGAGAGCCTGTATCAGAAGTTTGAGTTAAAGAGAGTCTTTTATTCTGCGTTTGTAAAGGTCAACGAGGACAAAAGCCTGCCGGCACTTCCGGGAGGACCGCCGCTTCTGAGGGAACACCGTCTGTACCAGGCGGACTGGCTGCTTCGGTTCTATGGATTTCGGGCGGAGGAACTGTTGGATGAGAGAAGACCGTATTTTAATGTCATGTTAGATCCCAAGGAGGATTGGGCAGTGCGGCATCTGGAATGTTTCCCGGTGGAGATTAACAGATCTCCCTACGGGGACTTGCTGCGGGTGCCGGGGATCGGTGTGAAGAGTGCCAGGCGGATTCTTGCTGCCAGGAGGAGTACAAAGCTGACCTTTCAGGATCTGAAGAAGTTAGGGGTGGTATTAAGGCGGGCAGTGTATTTTATTACCTGCAGCGGCAGGATGATGTATCCCACGAGGCTGGAGGAGGATTATATCGTGCGGAATCTGACGGATCCGAAGGACCGGATCCGGTTCGGAAGCGATGGTATGAGTTACCAGCAGATGACGTTATTTGATGACGGGATGTTCCCGAACGGGGTACGGCAGGAGGAAAAGCTTATTATATGAAGATATATCATTGCGAGGATTCCTTAGAAGGGATATTCACTGCCATTTACAATACCTACGAGGATCATTCTCCCGTCCGGGATACTATGGTCACCACCATCGAGGAGAACCTGCTGTTCTCAGAGTCGGTGGAGGTGGTGCCGGATCCGGAGAAGACGATCAAGGTGATCCGTACGTTAAAGCGCAGATTCGGGGAAGCGGATTATGAGACACTGTGTCTGGCGCTGGCATCGCCGAAGCCGGAGAAGGCACAGGCGGTATACCGGACCATTGCGAAGGGACTGGCTGAAAAGTGCGCGGCGGGGCATCTTATGGATGCCCTTGCAGACACTTATGTGAACCAGACCTTCGGCCTGGCAAGGGCAGCCGGGAATGAATATCATCATCTGAAGGGATTCGTCCGGTTTGAGGAACTGGAGAATACGATCCTCTACTCGAAGATCGCACCGAAGAACAATATCCTGACCTTTTTAATGGTGCATTTCGCCGACCGTTTTCCTATGGAAGATTTTCTGCTGTTTGATGCGGGTCGATACCTGTTCGGGGTACATCCGGCCGGGAGACCATGGTATACGTTGCAGGGGAAGGATGCCTGGGAGAGAGTACAGTCTAAGACGGAGAAGCTGTCTGCGGCGGAGCTGCATTACCGGGAACTTTTCCGCTCCTTCTGTCATACAATAGCTATAAAAGAGCGGGAAAACAGAAAATTACAACGAAATATGCTGCCTCTCAGGTTCCAAGAATATATGGTGGAATTTCGATAGATTTCGCCAAATTGAGATTTGGATTTTATCGTGATAAAGTAACAAATATACAAATCGCCGAAAAGGTTTTCCGGATGGAGACCAACTGTTGTCAAAATGATAAAAGAGTGGTAAAAATGCCTAAAATGAGCGTTTTTTGGAAGAAAAAAACCGCTTTACATTTGGGGATGGTTGGCTATAATAGTAATGATTTCAGATATGAGGGGAAAGTACCCGGTGTATTTTTTAACTTACGATCGAACTTACTATTGAAAGGAAGGAACAAGAAATGTCAAAGACGATCCGTTTGACACCTGAAGACGTGAAGCATTTTGTTGATGTAGCTTCAAAGTGTGATTTTGATATTGATATATGCTATAACAGATACGTAGTCGATGCCAAGTCATTCCTTGGAGTGTATGGATTGGATTTCACAAAGCCACTGTCTGTATCTTATGACGGCTACAATGATAAATTTGAAGAGCTGTTGAGACAGTATGCGATTGCGTGCTAAAACATCTTGTGATAACAGAATGTGATTTGACTCCCCAGGTAAGATAGAGTACTATTTACCTGGGGAGTTTTCGTATACCGGGCTTGTGAGAGTGTGCAGCATGGGACAAGCCACAGGCATGCGGTTATGATAGGAATTTGTCAAGGGAGGTGAAGCCGCATGGCAGGAGAAGTCAGAACATCGGTGAGGAATCTTGTGGAATTCATTCTGCGCAGTGGCGACATCGATGACAGGAGACAGGGTTCCCCTGAGAATGCAATGCAGGAGGGCAGCAGGATCCACCGTATGATCCAACGCCGCATGGGAGCGGAGTATCAGGCGGAAGTGGCGCTGAAATACACCCATCCCACGGAGAACTATGTCATCATCGTGGAGGGACGGGCGGACGGTATCATTGAACAGAACGGCGAGACCACCATCGACGAGATCAAGGGGACTTACAGAGATCTGGCGAAGCTGAAGGCACCGTTACCCCTGCACATTGCCCAGGCAAAATGCTATGCCTATATGTACAGTCTGCAGAAGGAGCTGCCTTATATCCGCGTACGGCTGACTTATTGTAATATAGAGACAGAGGATATCCGCTATTTTTATGAAGATTATGAATTTGCCAAGCTGGAGGTATGGTTTCAGCAGTTGATCCGTGATTACCGCAAATGGGCGGATTATACCTGGCAGTGGAGGGAGCTTAGACAACAGTCCATTGCCGGATTGCAATTTCCTTTTGACTACCGGGATGGACAGAAAGAACTGGTCAGTTATGTATATCAGACCATCTACCATAAGAGAAAATTATTCATCGAAGCTCCCACGGGAGTAGGCAAGACCATCTCCACCATCTTCCCCACGGTAAAAGCCATGGGGAAAGATATGGGGGACAAGCTGTTCTACCTTACGGCGAAGACTATCACCCGGACAGTAGCGGAGGATACTTTCTCATTACTTAGGGAAAAGGGACTGCGATTCAAGAGTATTATCCTGACGGCGAAGGAGAAGATCTGTTTTCAGGAGCATACCGAATGTAATCCGGAGCAGTGCCCCTATGCCAAGGGACATTTTGACCGGATCAATGATGCCATCTATGATCTGCTGACCCACGAAGAGAGCTTTACGAGAAATAAAATAGAAGAATATGCCCTGAAATATCAGGTGTGTCCCTTTGAATTCGGACTGGACTTAAGTCTGTTCGCGGATGGCATCATCGGAGACTATAATTACCTCTTTGATCCCCATGTTTATCTGAAGCGGTTTTTCGGAGATGGCAGCCAGGGGGACTATGTATTTCTGATCGATGAGGCACATAACCTCTTAGAGCGCGGCAGAGAGATGTACAGCGCGCCTCTGCGGAAGGAAGACCTGCTGGAACTGAAGCGGGAGATAAAACAGACAATCATGTCGGAAATGGAGGAGGCAGCGCTCAAAAAGCGCGATAAAGACGAGATTTCCGGACAAATGACATTAGAAATGACAGACATGTCAAAACAACTGCCACAAGAGCATACATTTGTGGAAATGGACGGTACGGACTCTATCTATATCAAAGGACATAAGGGAAGAAAGTCTGACGGAAAGAGTACCTTTGTGCGGGAAGGCTATGCGGAGAGGATCAGCCAGTTGCTGGAAAAGTGCAATGCGCAGCTGTTGTCCATGAAACGGGACTGCGACGGATACCGGCTGGTGGAGGATATTGACATGCTGGTGCAGCCTCTGACCAGACTTCACGGCATCATCAGCGATTATCTGGAGGAGCAGGAGAAGGTCAGTCTGGAGGTGAGGGAGAATCTGCTGGATTTCTATTTCAAGCTCAGTCATTTTCTGGATATTTACGAGAGGATCGATGAAAACTACGTCAAATATACGAGAACGTGTGAGGACGGCAGCTTTGAACTGAAGCTGTTCTGCGTCAATCCCAGAGAAAATCTGAAGGAATGCATGCTCAGGGGACGCAGTACGATCCTGTTTTCCGCCACGTTTCTGCCGATCCAGTATTACAAGAATCTGTTGGGGGGAGAGAAGGAAGACTATGAAGTATACGCGCACTCGGTGTTCGATCCCGAGAAGCGCACCATATTGATCGCCGGGGATGTGACCAGCAAGTTCACCCGCAGATCCCGGGAGGAGTACTACAATATTGCCCGCTATATTCATGAAGTCGTGAAGAACCGGCACGGCAATTACATGGTATTTTTCCCGTCCTATTCCTTCATGGATCAGATCTATGAGATCTACGGGCAATATTTTATGACAGAAGAAGAGGAATGCCTGGTACAGCAGGAATCCATGAACGAAGAGGAGAGAGAATACTTTCTGAACCGCTTCCGGGGCAATGAAGACTGCGACCTGCAGAGCCTTATCGGCATGGAGATCGAGGAGGAAGAGGAACAGACGCTGATCGGGTTCTGCGTGCTGGGAGGTATCTTCGGAGAGGGGATCGACCTGAAAAAGGACAGCCTCATCGGTGTGATCGTAGTAGGAACCGGACTGCCACAGGTAGGCTGTGAACGGGAAATCCTCAAGGACTATTTTGATGACAATGGGGAAAACGGCTTTGACTATTCCTACCGTTATCCCGGAATGAATAAAGTACTGCAGGCAGCGGGCCGGGTGATAAGGACATCTGAAGATGTGGGAATTATCGTCCTGCTGGATGAGCGTTTCAGACAGTATTCTTATCGTAGAATGTTCCCCAGGGAGTGGGAACAGGTAGTGCCTGTGACAGTGGATACGGTGGCTAAAAAGGTGGAGCGATTTTGGGACGCCTGGTTGTGGCAGCAACGATGACATTCGATATGATAACAGAGTTGATATACAACATGACAATCCACATAACCACATATGACACGTGTGTATATGTGGATAACTCGGTGGATTTTGTGGATTATTTGAGCTTTTTTACAAAAAAAACGACAGATGGATCAAAAATGGTGTATAATAGCAAAAGAATTGATGTGGATAAATAAATACAAGCAGTACTGAACCAGTCAATGAAAAAGTATCTATGAGTACAAAGTATGAAATTAAGGTAACCTGAAATTAAGGCAGAAAGGAATGGGGACTAATATGTGGGCTTATGAAAGTGTTTTTTATCAGATCTATCCTATGGGATTCTGTGGAGTTCCTTTTGAAAATGATGGAATACAGAGACATGAGATCAAACGTGTGGAGGAGTGGATCCCCCATATGCAGAAGCTGGGAGTGAATGCCGTTTATTTCTCTCCGGTATTTGAATCGGATACCCATGGTTACAATACCAGGGATTATCGGAAGATCGATGTGAGGCTGGGAACCAATGAGGATTTTAAGGAAGTCTGCGATGCACTGCATGCGGCAGGAATCCGGGTTGTGTTAGACGGTGTGTTCAATCATGTGGGCAGAGGCTTTGCACAGTTTCAGGATGTGATTAAAAACCGGGAGAACTCTCCCTATGTGAACTGGTTCTACCGTATCGATTTCGGCGGCAATTCCAACTATAACGACGGACTGTGGTATGAGGGCTGGGAAGGCTGCTTTGATCTGGTGAAGCTGAACCTGCAGAACCCGGAGGTAGTGAATTACCTGTTAGACAGCGTGAAGGGCTGGATCGATGAATTCGGTATTGACGGTCTGCGCCTGGATGTGGCGTACAGCCTGGATGAGAACTTTGTCAGAAGACTGCGGGAAGTGACCGGTGCCTACAAGCAGGATTTCTTCTTATTAGGGGAGATGCTTCACGGAGATTATAACCGCCTGATGAATGATCAGATGTTACATTCCGCGACGAACTACGAGTGCTATAAGGGACTTTACAGCAGCTTCAACAGCATGAACATGTTCGAGATCGTGCATTCCCTGCTGCGCCAGTTCGGACCGGAGAACTGGACACTGTATAAGGGAAAACACCTGTTGTCCTTCGTGGATAACCACGATGTGACCCGCGTGGCAAGTATTTTGAATAATGAAAATCACCTGCCCCTGATCTATGCCATGGCATTCGGCATGCCGGGGATTCCCTGTGTCTACTATGGAAGCGAATGGGGCTTCAAAGCCAGAAAAGAAGATGGTGACCCCGCACTGCGTCCCTGCTTTGACAAGCCGGAGTGGAACGGTCTGTGCGACTGGATCAGCAGACTGGCAGAGGCCAAGAAGCATTCCGAGGCACTGAATTACGGAGCCTTTCGTTCGGTACTGTTGACCAATAAGCAGTGTATTTTCGAGAGAAAGTCGGAGCATGAGAGAGTACTGGTGGCTATCAATGCAGACGGAGAGGACTTCATGGCACATTTTGATGCCGGCTGCGGAACGGCGGTAGATCTGATCACCGGAGAGAAACATGACTTTGGCGGCGGCAGTCTTCTGCCTGCGTACAGTGCATATTTCTGGCTGATGGAAAACTAACGGAGAATTTATTTATGAAGGTACTGATCTTATCCACCGGAACCGGTGAGGGACATAATTCCGCTGCAAAAGCGGTGAAAGAACAGTTTGAAAAACGTGGCATTCCCTGTGAACTGGCGGATGTACTTAATTTTGCTTCGGACAAGGCCAGCGCTTACGGACGCCGGATCTACATCTGGAGCACGGTCCGGGCGAAAAAGGTGTTCGCCGGAGCGTACCGGGTAGGCAGAGCCATTTCGTCTGCCAGATTAAAGTCACCGGTGTATTTTGCCAACGCTTTGTATGCGGATAAGCTGTGCAGCTATATCACAGAGAACGGATATGATACGGTGGTAATGCCACATCTGTTCCCGGCTGAGGCAATGACCTGGCTGCAACGACAGCATAAGTTGGACGTACAGACTTATTTTATTGCCACGGATTATACCTGTATTCCTTTTACCGAGGAGACAAAGGTGGATTACTATTTTATCCCGCATGAGGAACTGGCAACGGAGTTCATCAAACGCGGCATCCCTGCGGAGAAGCTGGTTCCCACGGGAATTCCGGTATCGGATAGGTTCCTGAAGCTTCCGGAAAAAAGAGAAGCGCGAAGGCAGCTGGGGATTCCGGCAGATAAATCCTGTATCCTTATGATGACGGGCAGCATGGGGTACGGCCGTGTGGAAAGCATGACGGCGAAGCTGGTGGAGCAGACCGGCGAGGATACCCATCTGTATATCCTGGGGGGAACCAATGAAGAGCTGAAGAAGACACTCCGGGATAGATATGCCGATACAGAGCGGGTGCATGTACTGGATTTTACCACGGAAGCGCATCTCTACATGGCAGCGGCGGATATTCTGTTTACCAAACCGGGAGGACTGACCTCCACGGAAGCAGTGGCGGCGAAAGCTGCATTGGTACACACTAAGCCGATCCCCGGATGTGAGGATCGCAATGTTGCCTTTTTCACACAACATGGGATGTCTGTATCAGGAGATACGGAAGATGCCGTGATACAAAATGGACTAAAGCTTCTGCGGGATCCGGAGGCACAGGCCGAAATGCGGAAGTGTCAGGAAAAATACGGAAAGCCTAACGCCGCAGATGCAGTCTGTGAATTTATCTGCGGACAAAAAGAAGCGGCGGAAGCAGCACAGGAGGAAGCTTAGGCACAGAGGAAAGCGACAGACAGGAGAGACAGATGATCATACGTGAACTGGGAATGACAGTCTTCGGATTGTTATGCGGAAGTATATTGTTCGGCAGGGCATTGCCGAAGTGGATCAAAGGAATCGATGTCACTGAGGTCAGCAACGATCACAATCCGGGGACTGCCAATGCCATGAAATACGCAGGAGTGCCTGTCGGGATACTGTGCCTGCTGGGAGATCTGTTAAAGGGAGCACTGCCGGTATACGTGGCAGTTGGCATGGGACTTGTGACAGACAGCTGGTTTCCGCTTATCATGGCGGCACCGGTACTGGGGCACGCCTATTCCCTGTTTTATCATGGGAACGGAGGCAAAGCCATTGCGGTATCCTTCGGCGTGTTGATCGGACTGGCACCGGTACAGCCGGAACTGCTGCTGTTGCTGATCATATTGTATTTGTCGGGGTCTGCCCTTCTGATCAGACCGCACACCAAAAGAACCCGTATCACTTATATCCTTTTTGCCGTGGGAGCAGCGGTTCTGTTGATGATACAGAGAATACCACGGCAGGTATTTTGGGGAGCACTTCTGATCTCTGCCATTGTGATCCATAAAAACAGTATCCGTCAGGAGTTTCTGGAGGAGTCGACGGAATCTTTGGAAAGTCTTTAGAATTTCTTACGGTTTCTCTATATTGACGCATGATATTATATGCCGTATAGTATAGCCACAGAGCAATACTATACGGCATATAATATTGTAAGGAAAGCCGGATAGCCGCAAATTTCAGAGAGGAGCGATAGTATGCTTTTTAATACAGGAGCAGCTCTGCTGGATGCTATCGTGCTGGCGGTGGTCGCCCGGGAACCGGAAGGAACCTATGGGTACAAGATCACCCAGGAGGTCCGGCAGGTGATCGAACTGTCGGAATCCACCCTGTATCCCGTGCTTCGGAGACTACAGAAGGACGAATGTCTGGAGGTCTATGACAGGGAATGCAGTGGCAGGACGAGACGCTATTACAAGGTCACCAGCAGGGGCTGGGCACAGCTTCATTTATATGAAAGCGAGTGGCGAAGCTACAGCGGGAAGATCACGGGACTGTTTGAGGGAAGACCGGTTAACAGGTCAGAGACGTAACGATGCACAGATGGGAGAAAAAGTAGGATGAACAGAACGGAGTATATGAGGCAGCTGGAGAGCCTGCTGCAAAATATTTCTGCTACGGAGCGGAAAGAAGCGCTACAATATTATAATGAATATTTTAACGATGCGGGACCGGAGAATGAACAGAATGTTATTGAGGCACTGGGGAATCCTGCGAAGGTGGCGGAGAATATCAAAAAGGACATTTTCGGCAATGGTTACGGGGAGAACAACTACCAGAGAGTAGGAGCCGACAGCCGGGCAGTGATCACTTATCCGGCAGATTCTCAGACAGAAAATGGTAACAACCGTCAGAGTGATACGTCGCAAACTGCACAGGCACAGGTGGTATCTCCACAGAAAAAAGAAGGGATGTCCACCGGTATGATCGTGCTGATTGTAATTTTATGTATTTTGGCATCCCCGGTGATCCTGGGAGCAGCTTCCGCCGGTATCGGCGTGGCAGCAGGGCTGATCGCCACATGGTTCGGACTGATCATCGGTTTCGGGGCAACGGCAGCAGCACTGATACTGATTCTGATCGCACTGGTGGCAGTAGGGATCATCAGTATGTTTACGCATCCATTTGTGGGAATGTGCCTGATCGGTGCCGGACTGATCTGCGGAGGTGTCGGACTTCTGTTCCTGATGCTGACCGTGGCCATGGCGGGAATCGCCACACCGGCGATCTGTTGTTGGATCGGAGGATTATTCCAGAAAAGAGGTAAAAAAGAAGCATGAAAAAATTTATGAAGGGCTGTGCCATCACAGCGTTGATATTAATATTATTGGGACTGATCCTGGGAGTGAGCGGAAGCCTGGGGAATGGCTCCACGCATGTTTCGCCGGGGGAGATCCTGTCAGCGGTTACCCTGGGAAGAATCTCCGGAGAAGAGGTGGATGACTGGAGCAACGGTGTGACGGAGCAGATCCGGGAAAATATGGGCGATGTGCACTATGATCTAGAGGACAATGTGGATTATGACTCAGATTATGAAGTTAGGTCGGGAAAGATAGAGCTGTATGTTCTGGGGGATGACAGTCAGGGCATCACGGATCTACAGGTGCAGGCCGGTGGCTGTGTCATGAAGATTCAGGTGTCAGAGGATAACTGCTTCCGGGTAGAAGCCGATGGAATGCGAAAGTTCCAGGGATATGTGGAAGGCGGTACGATGGAGATCCGCGGAACCTCAAAAGTAAGCAGCAACAGTGAAGGTAATCTGGGCGGTTCCATCTGCCTGTATGTGCCTGAGGGATATTATTTTGAAAATACCTCTTTGGATCTGGGCGCCGGAAGCCTCAGTGTAGAGGAATTGCAGACGGGGGCGCTGGAAGCCAATGTGGGTGCCGGCAAGATGACGTTTGAGAAACTGGAGGCTGACCAGGTAGAGTTAGACTGTGGTGCCGGTCAGATGACAGTAGAAGAACTGAGCAGCCGCGTGGCAGAGGTGTCAGTAGGAATGGGATCCGTCCGTCTGAACGGAGATGTGACCGAACGATTGGACGGAGAGTGCTCCATGGGAGAACTGAAACTGACACTGGCAGGAACGCAGACGGATTTCAACTACGACTTAAGCTGCGGCATGGGTGAACTGAAAGTCGGTGATGACAGTTACAACGGCCTGGCACAGGAGAAACAGATCAACAACAACGCTTCTAAAAATATGGAGTTGGAATGTGCCATGGGCAGCGTTGTGGTGGAGTTTAAATAAAATACTGCCGGACAGAGTTACTTTTATATCGCGGCAGTAAAAAATCTTCTTTCATTTGAAAAATTATCGTTATAATACCGCCTGAATGGAGTTATTATCCATCAGGCGGTATTTTTGAAAGTTCTATCTATGATTTGATAAAAATAATACCGCTTGGAGTATAATAACAGACTTTCAGGCGGTAATTATGGAGACGGCAATTATAATTTGCAAATTATAGTTATTTTATGGGAGAAATAAAAAATCCTTGTCCCGGAAAAGAAAAGTCAATGGAATCTTTGCTTTTCAGCTTTCATAGAGAAAAGTAGAAATCTGGCTTTTTTCAATCATCAGGAAGAGATACTCAATATCCCAGACACTGTCTGTTAAATTTGAAAATATTTGTTTTTCTTGTAATATCTTTCTCTTAATTCGTAGTATATAGGTGAGGCAGAAAGGAAGTGATGATTTGAACGATAGTGAAATTATTGATTTGTTCTATATGCGCTCTGAACAGGCAATCATAGAGTTGTCGGTGAAGTACGGAAATGTCTGTAACAAGGTCGCAAAAAATATTTTGAACAATATCCTAGATGCAGAGGAGTGTGTTAACGACGCTTATTTAGGAGCATGGAATACAATACCGCCTCAAAATCCAAACCCGTTGCTTACCTATATCTGTCGAATTGTCCGTAACCTCTCCATAAAAAAGTATCACGCGAATACATCTGTCAAGCGCAACAGCTTTTACGATGCGGCTTTAGACGAACTGGAGGAATGTGTATCCTCCTCTGAAAGTGTAGAGGCGGAGATTTCCGCAAAGGAGCTTACCCGGCAGATTGACTATTTTCTGGATACACTGGATGCAGAGAGTCGAATACTCTTTGTTCGTCGATATTGGTATGCCTATTCTATTTCGGAACTTGCAAAACAGTTTGGTCTGAAGAGTAATACCGTGTCAGTGCGACTTTCCCGTATTAGGGACAAACTGCGGGATTATTTGAAGGGGGAGGGATTTATAGTATGAAACGTGAAGATATTTCCGAGGCGGTTGGTAACATCAGCACAAAGTATATTCAGGAAGCAGCTCCCAACATACGGGTGAAGAAAAAGCCGGTATGGGTGAAATGGGGAGTAGTTGCAGCAGTTTTTTGTTTCTTTTCTATGACTGTTTTTGCAAACAGTTTGTTTTCCTCCCTATCCGGAGATGAACTTTCTCTGTCTGCCACATATGAGGGAAATGGTGTAATTTCTGTTCAAGTAGAAAATAGGTCTGACAAAGAGCTTAATTTTCAATCGAAACTTAAACTAATGCGCTGGTCTACCAGCGAGGAAGTTAAACCGCTTTCGGGAAAGGTGTCTTTCAGCAACACCGAGATACCTGCTAACTCAAGCGGTACGATGGTAATTGATCTTTCAGATGCCTATGATATATCACTGTTGGAGACACCGATTTCGGATGATGATTGGTACTACTTGGTGTTGACAAATAACAACTTCTTATTTGGACAGGATTGGATGTGTACGGTTGAATTTGCAGAATCTGTCCCAACCGAAAAAGTTGACGTGGCGCCGATTACTCCGGTTGACGCTGATCCGGAACTGATATCAGAAATTATGGAAGAATTCAGACCATACTTTGAAAGATACACTTTGGATATTAATGAAAGAAATCGGCTTGCTGGCGAATATCTGGAACATTGCCAGAGGGTGTTGGAACAAATGGATATAAACATCGTGCCCTCCGTGTCACCAAATGAGTTAACTTTGATTGACAGCGCCGAAAGTGTCCTTTTTGACCCTGCTGTGCCTGCGGATATGCAATTGCAGCTAACTGGTCTGCATCGCCGATCAACGGACGGGTATGACAAAATCATTGGTGCCTCCGCGGAAGAATGTGCGATGGTTTTAAGCGCCTACATCCCGCAGCACAAAGGTGAAATCGACGGCGGTGTGGATATTCCCTTGATTTATGTTTTCATATACGAAAAAAATGAAATTCATACCACGCAGGACTATGCCTTTATCCGCGGTCAACTTTTGACCTTTGAACAGATGGAGCAGTACAAGATCTATGAGGACGAACAGTATGTCTGCTATGATGTCAGCGATTTGTTCTATTCCGATCTTCGTCAGTATGTGGAAAGCATGGTTAGCCAAAGGAGCGACGTTTATTTTGACGAGCAGGTTTGGGAACGAGTTCAGAACATTTATACCTACTATCGGGATAACATGGGAACACTTCTCGGTTATAGAACTGACACGGGGCGCGGAACAACAGAGAATGTAACCGGAAACGATGCATTGATGTTGTATAAATAAAGTTGACACCTTATTCTCAAGGAATTCATGTATAATAA